>JBAZLW010000186.1:0-5651 GCA_041650095.1 Hydrogenophilaceae bacterium
ACCTTCCAGCTGCTGGCCCTGCTGTCCGGCATCGGCGGCGGCAACTTCGCCTGCTCGATGTCCAACATCAGCACCTTCTACCCGAAGCGCCTGCAGGGCACCGCCCTGGGCATGAACGCGGGCCTCGGCAACTTCGGCGTCACCACCATGCAGATACTGATCCCGCTGGTAATGACCGCCGGGGTGTTCGGCGCCCTCGCCGGCGACCCCATGGCCCTGGCCAAGGACTCCGGCTGGATCCTGGGCAAGATCCCCGCCGGCACCATGACCTGGGTCCAGAACGCCGGCTTCGTCTGGCTGCTGTTCCTGATCCCGCTCGGCTTCCTCGGCTTCTTCGGCATGAACAACCTGCTGGAGATCTCGCCCAGGATCGGCGGCACCCTCGCCGCCTTCATCAAGGTGCTCTGGCTCTACGGCCTGGCCTTCTTCACCGCCGCCGTCGGCCTCTACCTCTACCTGCCGGCGCCGACCGGGCTGGGCCTGCTCAACATGTGGATTGCGCTGCCGCTGATCATCGCCGCGACCCTGCTGGTGATGAAGCTGGCCGCCTTCGGCGAGATGAAGGCCAACATCGCCAAGCAGTTCGCCATCTTCAGGAACAAGCACACCTGGTCGATGACCGCCCTCTACCTGGTCACCTTCGGTTCCTTCATCGGCTTCTCGATGGCGGTGCCGATGTCGATCAAGGTGATCTTCGGCGACATGCACACCCTCAACGCCGCCGGGGTCTGGGAGCACGTCAAGAACCCGAACGGCCCCTCGGCGCTGACCTATGCCTGGATCGGCCCCTTCGTCGGCGCCCTGATCCGCCCGGTGGGCGGCTGGATCGCCGACAAGGTGGGCGGCGCCATCGTCACCCAGGTCATCTCGGTGGTCATGGTCGCGGCCTCCGCCTATGCCGGCTGGATCATGATGCAGGCCTACCAGTCGGCCACGCCCGAGCAGTACTTCATGCAGTTCCTGGTCACCTTCGTGATCCTGTTCGCCGCCACCGGCATCGGCAACGGCTCCACCTTCCGCTCGGTCGGCGTCATCTTCGACCGCCAGCAGGCCGGCCCGGTGCTGGGCTGGACCTCCGCGGTGGCCGCCTACGGCGCCTTCATCGCCCCGGTGGTGATCGGCGGCCAGATCAAGGCCGGCACCCCCGAGATGGCCATGTACGGCTTCGCCGCCTTCTACGCCGTCTGCCTGGTCATCAACTGGTGGTTCTACCTGCGCCAGGGCTCCGAGATCCGCAACCCCTAATTCCATGATTCATAGGAGAAAACAATGAGTCACTTTCTGGACCGCCTGACCTATTTCACCCATCCGCGCGAGTCTTTCTCCGACGGCCACGGCATCAAGACCATCGAGGACCGCAAGTGGGAGGACGCCTACCGGAACCGCTGGCGCCACGACAAGGTGGTGCGCTCCACCCACGGCGTCAACTGCACCGGCGGCTGCTCCTGGAAGATCTTCGTCAAGAACGGCCTGGTGTCGTTCGAGATGCAGCAGACCGACTACCCGAGGACGCGCGAGGACCTGCCCAACCACGAGCCGCGCGGCTGCCAGCGCGGGGCGTCGTTCTCCTGGTACCTGTACTCGCCGCACCGGATCAAGTACCCGATGATCCGCGGCCGCCTGCTCGACCTCTACCGGGCCGAGAAGCAGTCCGGCAAGGACCCGGTCGAGGCCTGGGCCGCGATCCAGGCCGACAGCGCCAAGCGCGACAAGTACGTCAAGGTGCGCGGCCTGGGCGGCTTCGTGCGCACCACCTGGGACGAGGTCCTGGAGATCACCGCCGCCGCCAACGTCCACACCATCAAGAAGTGGGGCCCGGACCGCATCTACGGCTTCTCGCCGATCCCGGCCATGTCGATGATCTCCTACGCCGCCGGCTCGCGTTACCTGTCGCTGATCGGCGCCGCCTGCGGTTCCTTCTACGACTGGTATTGCGACCTGCCGGCCGCCAGCCCGCAGACCTGGGGCGAGCAGACCGACGTGCCGGAAGCGGCCGACTGGTACAACTCGACCTACCTGATCATCACCGGCGCCAACCTGCCGATGACCCGGACGCCGGACGCCCACTTCGCCATCGAGACCCGCTACAAGGGCACCAAGATCGTCTCCATGGCGCCGGACTACGCCGAATACGTCAAGTTCGCCGACCTCTGGATGCCGGTCCGCCAGGGCACCGACTCGGCCGCCTTCCTGGCCATGGGCCACGTCGCCCTGAAGGAGTTCTACGTCGACAAGCAGGTGCCGTACTTCCAGGAATACGCGCGCAAGTACACCGACTTCCCCATGCAGGTGACGCTCAGGAAGCACGGCGACGGCTACGTCAGCGACCGCAACCTGCGCGCCAGCGACTTCGCCGGCAACCTGGGCGAGAGCAACAACCCGGAGTGGAAGACCATCGTCTTCGACGAGGCCAGCAACGACTTCGTGGTGCCGAACGGCTCGGTCGGCTTCCGCTGGGGCGAGGAGGGCAAGTGGAACCTGCTCGAGAAGCGCTCCGACCAGTCCGACATCAAGGCCGAACTGACCTGCCAGGGCAAGGCCGGGGTGGAGATCGCCTCGGTCGGCTTCCCGCATTTCACCGAGGGCGAACCCGACCTGCTCTACCGCAACGTGCCGGTGCGCAAGCTGACCCTGGCCGACGGCAGCGAGACCCTGGTCGCCTCGGTATACGACCTGACCATCGCCCAGTACGGCATCGACCGCGGCCTCGGCGGCAACAACGTGGCCCGGGACTACAGCGACGCCAAGGTCGCCTACACCCCGGCCTGGGCCGCCCGGGTCACCGGCGTCAAGGCCGCCGACATCGAGCGGACCGGGCGCGAGTTCGCCGACAACGCCGTCAAGACCAAGGGCAAGTCCATGGTCATCATGGGCGCGGCGATCAACCACTGGTACCACAACGACATGTCGTACCGGTCGATCATGAACCTGCTGCACATGTGCGGCTGCGTCGGCCAGTCGGGCGGCGGCTGGGCCCACTACGTCGGCCAGGAGAAGCTGCGGCCCCAGGCCGGCTGGGCGCCGATCGCCTTCGCGCTCGACTGGCACCGCCCGCCCCGGCACATGAACTCGACCTCCTACTGGTACTTCCACACCGACCAGTGGCGCTACGAGTCGGTCAAGGCCGACGACCTGCTGTCCCCGGCCGGCAAGAACCGCTACAAGGGCTACAGCCTGGCCGACTACAACGTGGTGTCCACGCGCCTGGGCTGGCTGCCCTCGGCGCCGCACTTCAACCGCAACCCGCTCGAACTGGTGGCCGAGGCCGAGAAGGCCGGCGCCAGCGACGAGGCCGGGGTGGCCAGGCATGTCGTCGAGCAGCTCAAGTCCGGCGCCCTCGACGTCGCCTTCGCCGACCCGGACGCGCCGGAGAACTGGCCGCGCAATCTGATCGTCTGGCGCGCCAACCTGATCGGCACCTCGGCCAAGGGCCACGAATACTTCCTCAAGCACCTGCTCGGCGCCCAGAACGGCGTCCTCAGCGAGGGCGGCGACGGCAACAACTGCAAGGAAGTGAAGTGGCACGAGAACGGCCCGACCGGCAAGCTCGACCTGATGGTGGACATCAACTTCCGCCTCAACTCCACCGGCGCCTATTCCGACATCATCCTGCCCACCGCGACCTGGTACGAGAAGCACGACCTCAACACCACCGACATGCACCCGTTCATCCACCCCTTGTCCGAGGCGGTGAATCCGGGCTGGGAGTCGAAGTCCGACTGGCAGATCTTCAAGGCCCTGGCGAAGAAGTTCTCCAGCCTGTCCGGCAAGCACCTGGGCGTCAGGAAGGACATCGTCGCCCTGCCGATGCAGCACGACTCGCCGTTCGAGATGGCGCAGCCGCTCGGCCAGGTCAAGGACTGGAAGCGCGGCGAGTGCGAGCCGGTGCCGGGCAAGACCATGCCGCTGCTCAAGGTGGTCGAGCGCGACTACGCCAGCACCTACAGCAAGTTCATCGGCCTCGGCCCGCTCATGGTCAAGCTCGGCAACAACATCAAGGGCATCGACTGGAACACCGACCAGGAGTACGAGGAACTCAAGAAGTGCAACTACACGGTGAAGGAGCCGGGCGTGTCGTTCGGCATGCCCTCGCTGGAAGAGGACATCGGCGCCTGCGAGGCGGTCATGCGCATGGCCCCGGAGACCAACGGCGAGGTGGCCCACAAGTCCTGGTCGGCCCTGTCCAAGAAGACCGGCATCGACCACCATCACCTGTACGCCGGGCGCCATGAGGACAAGATCACCTTCCGCGACATCCAGGCCCAGCCGCGCAAGATCATCACCGCGCCGACCTGGTCCGGGATCGAGTCGGAGCACGTCTCCTACACCGCCGGCTACACCAACATCCACGAGCACATCCCGTTCCGCACCCTGACCGGCCGGGCCCACTTCTACCAGGATCACGAGTGGATGCTGGACTTCGGCGAGGGCTTCTGCGCCTTCCGGCCGCCGCAGGACATGGGCGCGCACAAGAAGGTGCCGGCCAACGTGATGGCGAAGCCGCACCTCAAGCTGTCCTGGATCACGCCGCACTCCAAGTGGGGCATCCACTCCACCTACCAGGACAACCTGCGCATGCTCAACCTGTTCCGGGGCGGGCCGTATGTCTGGATCGCCGAGGACGACGCCAAGTCGATCGGCATCGCCGACAACGACTGGGTCGAGGCGATCAACGCCAATGGCGCCACCATGGCCCGCGCGGTGGTGTCGCAGCGGGTCCCGCGCGGCATGGCGATGATGTACCACGCCCAGGAGAAGAACGTGAACGTGCCCGGCTCGCCCTCCACCGGCAAGCGCGGCGGCATCCTCAACTCGGTCACCCGGGTCATCGTCAAGCCGACCAACATGGTCGGCGGCTATGTCCAGCTCGCCTACGGCTTCAACTACTACGGCACGGTGGGCTGCCAGCGCGACGAGGTGGTGATCCTGCACAAGGTCGAGGACCAGAACATCGACTGGCTGGAGCGGCCGTTGACGCCCGAACGCGAGCAGCAGCGCAACCCCGCCGGCATCGGCTCGAAATAATCGTCATCCAGGAGAAAGCCATGAAAGTCAGAGCCCAATTCGCCTTCGTCTTCAACCTGGACAAGTGCATCGGTTGCCATACCTGCTCGGTCACCTGCAAGAACGTCTGGACCAACCGCAAGGGCGCCGAGTACATGTGGTTCAACAACGTCGAGTCCAAGCCCGGCATCGGTTATCCCAAGCAGTGGGAGAACCAGGAGATCTGGCGCGGCGGCTGGGAGTTGAAGAACGGCAAACTCCAGTTGAAATCCGGCTCCAAGCTGGACCGCCTGCTCAACATCTTCGCCAACCCGGACATGCCGGAGATCGACGACTACTACGAGCCGTTCACCTTCGACTACGCCCGCCTGCAGAACGCGCCCCTGTCCGAGGCGGCGCCGACCGCCCGCCCGGTGTCGCAGATCACCGGCGAGAAGATGGAGAAGATCACCTGGGGCCCGAACTGGGAGGACGACCTCGCCGGCGAGTTCGAGAAGCGCTCCAAGGACCGCAACATGCACAACCTGGAGAAGGAGATCTACAAGCAGTTCGAGAACACCTTCCACATGTACCTGCCGCGCATCTGCAACCACTGCATCAACCCGGCCTGCGTCGCCGCCTGCCCGTCCGGCTCGCTGTACAAGCGG
>JBAZLW010000187.1:0-5644 GCA_041650095.1 Hydrogenophilaceae bacterium
CGATGTAGGTGAAGTCACGCTGCATCTTGCCCATGTTGAACACGTCGATGGGGCGGTCCTCCAGGATCGCCGAAGTGAACAGCCAGGGCGACATGTCGGGCCGGCCCCAGGGGCCGTAGACGGTGAAATAGCGCAGGCCGGTGGTGGCCAGGCCATACAGGTGGCTGTAGCTGTGCGCCATCAGTTCGTTGGCCTTCTTGCTGGCGGCGTACAGGCTGACCGGGTGGTCGACGTTGTCGTGCACCGAGAACGGCATGTGGGTGTTGGCGCCATAGACGCTGGACGAACTGGCGTAGACGAAGTGCTCGACGCCGTTGTGGCGGCAGCCTTCGAGCAGGTTGCCGAAGCCGACCAGGTTGGTCTGGATATAGGCATGCGGGTTGGTCAGCGAGTAACGCACGCCGGGCTGGGCGGCCAGGTTGACCACCCGGTTGAAGCGCTCGGCCGCGAACAGGTCTTCCATGGCCATGCGGTCGGCGATGTCGGCCTGGATGAAGCGGAAGCCGGCCTGCCCCTTCAGGCGCGCCAGCCGGGCCAGCTTCAGTTTCGGGTCGTAATAGTCGTTGAGGTTGTCCACCCCGACCACTTCGTCGCCGCGCGCCAGCAGGATTTGCGCGACATGCATGCCGATAAACCCTGCGCAACCGGTAATCAGGACTTTCATGTCTACACCTAAGATTTGATTTGGCTGCCGATTTCGTGCCGTGCAGGTGTCCGTCATTCCCGCACAGGCGGGAATCCAGTTCGATTCGGCTGGGTCCCCGCCTGCGCGGGGACGACGAAACAGTACGCCATCAAGCCGCCGGGTTAATAGTGCCAGGCATTTTAGCCCAGCCGCCATTAGAATTCGCCCATGCGCGCCCTTTATACCCTGCTCTGGTTGCTGGCCCTGCCGGTCATGTTCCTGTATCTGCGCTGGCGCGGACGCAGGCAGCCGGAATATCGCCTGCACTGGCGCGAGCGTCTCGGCTGGGCGCCGGCATTGCCGGCCGGACCGGTGATCTGGCTGCATACCGTCTCGGTCGGCGAGACCCGCGCCGCGGCGCCATTGGTCCGCGCCTTGCGGCAACGCCGACCGGACGCCACCATCCTGCTCAGCCACACCACGCCGACCGGGCGTACCACCGCCGTCGAGGTCTTCGGCGACCACATCCGGCAGACCTATCTGCCCTATGACTTGCCTGCTGCGATCAATCGCTTCCTGAACCGGAGCCATCCCGGCATCGCCATCTTCATGGAGACCGAGATCTGGCCCAACCTTTATGCCGCGTGCGCGAAACGCGGCATTCCGGCCTATCTGGTCAATGCCCGCCTGTCGGAGCGATCGGCGCGCGGTTACGGCCGCATCGCCAGCCTGATCCGACCGGCGCTGGCCAGCCTGGTTGGTATCGCGGCGCAGACCGAGGCCGATGCCGGGCGCCTGGCCGGACTGGGGGCGGCGGCGGTTATCGTCACCGGCAACATCAAATTCGACGTCGCCGCACCGCCCGATACCTACCCGCGCGCCGAGGTCTTGCGTAAAGTATTTTCCGGCCACTTCGTCTTCCTCGCCGCCAGCACCCGGGACGGCGAGGAAGAACTGATCCTCGACACCTGCCTGGAACTGGGCATCCCGAACCTTTTGCTGGTGATCGTACCCCGCCACCCCCAGCGCTTCGACGAGGTGGCGGCGTTATTGGAAAGCCGCGGGGTGGAATTCGCCCGGCGCAGCCGGCATGAACCGGTGACGCGCGAGACCGAGGTCTTCCTCGGCGACAGCATGGGCGAGATGGCGGCCTATTATGCCGCCTCCGACGTGGCCTTCATCGGCGGCAGCCTGCTACCGCTGGGCGGACAGAACCTGATCGAGGCCGCCGACATGGGCTGTCCGGTCCTGATCGGCCCGCACACCTGGAATTTCCTCGACGCGACCGAGCGCGCCATCGCCTGTGGCGCCGCCCGGCGGATCACGGACGCCGAAGATCTGGCCCGCTCGGTGAAGCGCCTGCACCAGGATGCCGATGCCCGCCACGCCATGGCCGAGGCCGGCATGCACTTCAGCCGGGCGCATCAGGGCGCCACGGACAAGGTGATGAAGTTGTTGGAGCCGGCCCTGGCGAAGCTTTAGGAGCGGCCCCCTACACCAAGGGAACACCGCACAAATCAATTGTTGTCATTGCGAGCGAAGCGCGGCACTCCAGACCTGTCGGCCAAACCAAGGTTTTCTGGATCGCAACGTCGCCCTATTCCTTGAGCAGACCGTCGACGGCCTGCAGATCGGCCTCGGCCAGGGCGCCGCTGACCGCCTTCAGGCGCAGCCCGCTCATCAGGACGGCATAACGTGCGGAGGCCAGGTCGCGCTGGGCGGAAAACAGCGACTGCTGGGCGTTGAGTACGTCGACCGCAGTGCGCACGCCAACCTCCTGGCCCAGCTTGGTCGACGCCAGTTGCGCCTCGCTCGACACCACCGCCTGCTCCAGTGCGCGCACCTGCGCCTCGCCGGAGACCACGCCGAGGAAGGACTGGCGGGCATCCAGTTCGGCCTGACGGGTCGCATTGTCGAGATCGAACCCGGCCCTTTCCTTGTTGGCCACCGCTTCCCGCACCAGCGAGCCGGTGGCGCCGCCCTGATAGAGGTTCCAGCCCAGTTGCACGCCGATCTGGGCGCTATTGCTGTCGACCCCGCTCAGGCTGCCGTTGTGGTTGTCGGAATAACTGGCGGTCAGGTCCACGGTCGGCAGATAGCCGCCGCGCTGGCGTTCCACCTCGCGCCTGGCGATCTCGGCCTGGGACTGGCCGACCGCGACGCTGAGGCTGTTTTCGCGCGCCTGCCGGACCCAGCTCTCCATGTCGTTCGGCTGCGGCAGGCTCACCGTGACGCTGCCGGCCAGCGGTGCCAAGTTCGGCGCCACGGCCATGATCAGTTTTTCCAGGCTCCGCCGCTTGACCTCGAGGTCGTTGCGGGAGGCGATCTCCTGCGCCACGGTGGCGTCGTAGCGGGCCTGCGCCTCGTGGGTGTCGACGATGGTGGCGGCACCGACCTCGAAGCTCTTCTTGGCCAGGGCCAGTTGCTCGGCGATGGCAGTCTTCTGGGCCTCGGCGGTGCCCAGGTTGTCCTGCGCCAGGAGGACATCGAAATAGGCCTGCGCGGTGCGCAGCATCAGGTCCTGCTCGGCCAGCTTCAACTGGGCCTCGACCACCTGGACCTGCAACTTGGCCTGCTCCAGGGTCTCCAGGTTCTGCTTGCGGTAGATCGGCTGGGTCAGGGCCAGGGTCGCGCCATGGCTGGTATAGCTGCTGGAACTGCTTGTGCTGCTATCGCTGTTGACATGGCTGACGTTGGCCGACAGGTTGACGCTGGGCAGCAGCAAGGCGCGTCCCTGCGGCAGCTTCTCCAGGCCGGCCTTGTAGGCGGCCTGGGCCGAGGCATAGACCGCGTCGTTCCTGCGGGCCTGCTGATAGATGTTGCTCAGGTTGGCGGCCTCGGCGCTGAAGGCCAGGGTTGCCAGGGCGAGGGTCAGTAGCGTCTTGCGCATGATCGTTCTCAATAGGTCGGCATGGTCGGGTCGGCCTCCTTGGCCCAGGCATCCACGCCGCCGGTCAGGTTGATGACATTGGTGAAACCATTATGTTCGAGAAAACGGGCGGCGTGATAGCTGCGCACGCCATGATGGCAAATGACCACGGTTTGCCGCGTCGGGTTCAATTCCGCCGCCCTGGCCGGTAGGGTCTGCAGGGGCACCAGATCGGAACCCTCGATCCGGCACAGGCCGAATTCCCACTCCTCGCGCACATCCAGCAGAAAGGGCCTTGCGCGCTCCGGGTCATCCAGCCAGGCCTTCAACTCGGCCGGCCGCATCTGCTTCATGTCGGAACCTGCCTTATCGATGCGCGGGCGGCGCGTGAATTCATCAGGACAGGTTCAAAACTCGAACCTCTCCGGTTCCAGGGCGTTCGTCAGCGACTTCACCTTGGTCTCGAACAAGGTGCTGCGCTGGCAGGAGCCGACCGCCACGCAGGTGACCAGGATCGCCTTCATCATGACGCCTTCGCCGACCAGCGCGAACAGGCGGCCGCCGGGATTGAGGCGGTCCAGATAGGCCTCCGGCAACACCGGCGTCGAGCCGGTCAGGACGATCGCATCGAACTTGCCGTCGGCATCCCAGTCGCGGGCGGCATCGCCAACTTTCAGGGTGACGTTCTCCAGGCCGTGGGCCTTGAGCTTTTTCTCGGCCTCTTCCTTCATCTCGGGGTCGATCTCGACGCTGACCACCTGCATCGCCAGCGAAGCCAGCAGCGCAGTCAGGTAGCCGCTGCCGGTGCCGACCTCCAGCACCCGGTCGCTCCGCTTGAGCGCCAGGTTCTGCACGACGCGGGCCTCCAGCTTGGGTTCCCACATGAACTCGCCGTTGCCGAGCGGAATCGCCATGTCGACGAAGGCCAGGGAACGGTAGATGGCGGGCACGAAGTCCTCCCGCTTGACCTTGGTCAGCAGGTCCAGCACCACCGGGTCCAACACCTCCCAGGGGCGAATCTGCTGTTCGATCATGAAATGACGCGTTTTTTCGTAATCCATGGCAATTCCTGCTCGATCAGTGAGTTTGCGAAAAGCTTAGCATATCCGTGCCCAGGCCGATTCAGTACATGCGGTGGCGGAAAAGCCACGCGGCCAGGCTCAGGCTGACCGCGCCGATCAGCGCCATGGGCCAGAGCTGGTCGATCAATACATCGAAGCCGGCGCCCTCCAGGAACACCTTGCGCAGGATGACCAGGAAATAGCGCAGCGGGTCGATCAGGGTCAGGGTCTGGACCGCCTCGGGCATGTTGGCGATGGGGGTGGCGAAGCCGGACAGGATCACCGCCGGCACCATGAACAGGAAAGCACCCAGGAGCCCCTGCTGCTGGGTCGCCGACAGCGACGAGATCAGCAGGCCGGCGCCCACGCCCGAGAGCAGGAACAGGAACAGGCCGACATAGAAGGCGGCGAGACTGCCGAGCAGGGGCACCTTGAACCACAGGGTCGCCACCAGCAGGATCAGGGTGGCCTGGACGACGCCAATGACGAAGCCGGGCACGGTCTTGCCGAGCAGGATCTCGCCCGGCCGCAGTGGCGTCACCAGCAACTGGTCGAAGGTCCCCTGCTCGCGTTCCCGCGCCACCGTCAGCGCCGTCACCAGCATGGTCACCACCAGGGTGAGCATGCCGATGATGCCGGGGATGAAGAACCACCGGCTTTCCAGGTTGGGATTGAACCAGGCCCGTGTCTCCAGGCGGGCGGGCGGTCCCTGCAGGCCATGGCTGGTGAGCCAGTCCCGGTTGTAGCGGTCGACCACGCTGCGCACGTAGTTGAGGCCGATCATGGCGGTGTTGGAGTTGCGCCCGTCGACGATGACCTGCACCTGCGCCGGCCGACCCGACAGCAGGTCGGCCGTGAAGCGCGGGCCGATGTGGATCACCACCAGCACCTTGCGCACGTCGACCAGGGGGGCGATCTCCTCCTCAGAATGCAGCTCCGCCACCTGGCTGAAGCTCGGCGCACCCCCGAACGCAGCCAGCAGATCGCGCGCGGCCGCGCCGCGGTCCTCGTTGTAGACCGCGTAGGGCACCTGCTTGAGGTCGAAGGTGGCGGCATAGCCGAACACCAGCAACTGGATCAGTGGCGGCA
>JBAZLW010000188.1:0-5626 GCA_041650095.1 Hydrogenophilaceae bacterium
GCCCACCCCGATCTCCATCAGGCGGATGCGGGCCAGGGCGTAGATGTCCGCCAGCCACTTCCGGGGCGCACCATCCAGGGTGCCCGGCAGGGCCGGCCGGAAGGCCACGGCGGCGAGCGGATGCCGGCTGACGAAGGCCTCGCGCACCTCGTCGCCGACCTCGAAGGCATCCGGCCCGATCGCCGCGCCCAGCCAGACCAGGATGTCGCCCGGCGCCACCGCCATCCTGGCCATCGTCGCCTCCAGCACCCCGGCCGCCAGGCCGCGCCAGCCGGCGTGGGCGGCCGCGACTACGGTGCCGGAACGGTCGCAGAACAGCACCGGCAGGCAGTCGGCGGTCATGACGACGCGGACCTGGCCCGTCTGCATGGCGATGCCGGCATCGGCGCAGGGCGGCTCGTCGCCGGCCTGGTCGGCCACCTCGACGCCATGGACCTGGTTCAGCCACAACGGCTCGGCCGGCAGTTCGGCCCGCAATAGCGCCCGGTTCGCTGCCACCGCTGCCGGGTCGTCGCCGACGTGGCCGGCCGGGTTCATGCTGTCCCAGGGCGGCCGGCTGACCCCGCCTGACCTCGTAGTCATGAAGGCGCGCACCCGGGCCGGGGCCGGCCAGTCGGGGACGATCCAGTCAGGATGCATGCTCGAGTGCCTCGATCAGGGTGCGGAAGTCCTCCGGCATGGCCGCCTGCCATTCCACGTATTCGCCGGTCAGCGGATGCGTGAAGCCGAGCCGATAGGCATGCAGTGCCTGGCGATGGAAGGACGCCGCGATCTGGCGGCGGCCGGAATAGAGCGAATCGCCGACCAGGGGATGCCCGATATGGGACAGGTGCACCCGGATCTGGTGGGTGCGCCCGCTGTGCAGGCGGCATTCCACCCAGGCCGCCTGGCGGTATTGCTTCAGTACCCGGTAATCGGTCCGGGCCGGCTTGCCGTTCTCGACCACCGCCATGCGGGTGCGCTGGGTCGGGTGGCGGCCGATCGGGGCGTCGACCGTGCCTTCGGGCCTCTCGAACTCGCCCATCGCCACGGCCCAGTACACCCGCTTCACGTCGCGCGCCTGCAGGGCCCGCACCAGCGCGGTCTGTGCCTCCAAGGTCTTGGCCACCACCATCAGGCCGGAAGTATCCTTGTCCAGTCGGTGCACGATGCCTGCGCGGGGGATCTGTTCCAACTGGGGCGCGTGGTGCAGCAGGGCGTTGAGCAGGGTGCCCTCCCAGTTGCCGGCGCCCGGATGCACCACCAGGCCGGGCGGCTTGTTGATGACGATGACCGTGGCGTCCTCATGGACGATGTCGAGTGCGATCGCTTCGGCCTTGTAAGGCTGCTCGGAGGGAATGCGCACCGCCTGCAGTTCGACCGCTTCGCCGCCCCAGACCTTCTGCTTGCGCGTCGCAGCGGCACCATTGACCCGGGCTTCGCCGGCGTCTATCCATTGCTGGATGCGGTTGCGGGAAAACTCCGGCAGCAATTCGGCCAGGCTCTGGTCCAGCCGTTTACCGGCATGGTCAGTCGGAATATCGAGGTGAAAGCAATGTTCGGTCATCTTGAAGATATAATCTCGCGATCTTTATCGAGGCGATGAAATGAAACGAATTCTAGCCGTATTGCTGGCCCTCACGCTCCTGAGCGCCTGTAGCCTGCTGCCGGAGCAGATCGACGAAACCAAGTCCTGGTCCGCTTCCAAGCTTTACACCACGGCCAAGGAAAATCTGGATGACGGCAACTATACCGAGGCCATCAAGTATTTCGAGAAGCTGGAATCTCGCTATCCCTATGGCCCTTACGCCCAGCAGGCCCAGCTCGAAGTCGCCTACGCCTACTACAAGGACAACGAGCCGGTCTCGGCCATTGCTGCCTGCGACCGCTTCATCAAGCTGCACCCCAACCATGCCAACGTAGATTACGCCTATTACCTGAAAGGCCTGGCCAATTTCATCGAGGACACCAGCCTGCTGGCGGTCCTCGGCGACCAGGACATGAGCGAGCGCGACCCCCAGGCCGCACGCGAGGCGTTCCAGGCCTTCAAGGAACTGACCACGCTGTTCCCGAACAGCAAATACACCCCCGACGCCCAGGCCCGGATGCGCTATCTGGTCAACGCCCTGGCCTACCACGATGTCCATGTCGCCCGCTATTACTACAAACGCGGCGCCTATGTCGCCGCGGTCAATCGCGGCAAGTATGTCCTGGAGCACTACCAGCAGACACCGGCCCTGGAAGAAGGCCTGGCCATCATGGCGAAAAGCTACGACAAGCTGGGCCTGAACGACCTCCGCGACGACACCCTGCGGGTATTGCAGAAGAACTTCCCCAACAGCCCATGGCTGACCGGTGATGGCGTCAAGCAGGACAAACCGTGGTGGAAGCTCTGGTGGTGATTTCTGCCCGGGGTGTGGCGTAAGGAGTAGGTATTCCAGCGGCTACGCCGTCTGACTTTACTCCTCACCCCTGCCCTCTCTCCCCGCGACAACATGGTTTCCCATGCCCTCACCGCCAGCCCTGACGACAGCCGGAGCTGGCTCGCCGGTCTGGCGGAACAGTACAACCCGGATCAGCTTGCGCTGCTGACCCGCGCCGCCGACTGGCTGGCCCGGCACGCCGACGCCCTGAGCAGCGACAGCGGCACTCCCCTGGTCGAGCACAGCCTGGGAGCCGCCGCCATCCTGGCCGGCATGCAGTTCGACGCCGATACCGTCGCCGCCGCCCTGGTCTGCGGCCTGCCTGAAAAACACCTGCACCGGGACAAGCTGATCCCGATCCTGGGCGAAAGCGGATACGGCCTGGCCGCCGGCGCCGCCCGTCTGCGCCAGATGGATCACCTGCTGTCCGAGGTCCAGAACGAAGGCATCGACCAGAGCGAGGCCCTGCGCCAGATGCTGCTGGCCATGACCGACGACATCCGGGTGGTGCTGATCAAGCTGGCCGAGCGCACCCAGGCCCTGCGCGAGCTGGCCTCCGGCGACCCAGCCAACCGCCGAAAGGTGGCCCAGGATGCGCGCGACCTCTATGCCCCGCTGGCCAACCGGCTCGGTGTCTGGCAGCTCAAGTGGGAGCTGGAGGACATGGCCTGTCGCTACCTGGAGCCGGACACCTACAAGCAAATCGCCCGTCTGCTCGACGAACGCCGGCTGGACCGCGAGTGGTACATAGAACAGATCCTGAAGACGCTCACCGACGAGCTCACCCAGGCCGGCATCAGCGAGGTCTCGATCACCGGCCGGCCCAAGCATATCGCCAGCATCCTGGCCAAGATGCGCAAGAAACACCTCGACTTCGAGGAGGTCTACGACGTCCGCGCCGTGCGCGTCCTGGTGCGCGACCTGAAGGACTGCTACCACGCCCTCGGCCTGGTGCACAGCCTGTGGCAGCCCATCCCGGGTCAGTTCGACGACTACATCTCGCGCCCCAAGGGCAACGGCTACCAGAGCCTGCACACCGCCGTGGTCGGCCCCGACAACAAGGCTCTGGAGGTGCAGATCCGCACCTTCGACATGCACCAGGAGGCCGAACTCGGCGTCGCCGCCCACTGGCGTTACAAGGAAGGCGGCCGCGGCCACCAGCAGACCGACAAGATCGCCTGGTTGAGACAACTTCTGGCCTGGAAACAGGAACTGACCGACAGCGGCGAACTAGCCCAGCACTTCAAGAACGAGCTGTTCCAGGACGAGGTCTTCGTACTCACCCCGCAGGGCAAGGTGGTCGCCCTCGCCCAGGGCAGCACGCCGATCGATTTTGCCTACACCGTCCACACCGAACTCGGCCACCGCTGCCGGGGCGCCAAGGTCGACGGCATCCTGGTGCCGCTCGACACCCCGTTGAAGACCGCGCAACGGGTGGAGATCCTCACCGTCAAGCAGGGCGGCCCCAGCCGCGACTGGCTCAACCCCCACCTCGGCTACCTGCAGACCCACCGCGCCCGCGCCAAGATCAGGCAATGGTTCCGCCAACAGGACATCGACAGCCACATCCAGGAAGGCCGCGCCCAGGTCGAGCGCGAACTGCACCGCCTCCACCTCACCAACGTCAACCTGGAAAAACTCGCCGCCCGGCTCAAGTTCGACCAGTCGGACGACCTGTTCGCCGCCCTCGGCCGTGGCGACGTCGGCCCCAGCCAACTGGAACGGGCCCTGAACGACGAATTCGTCCCCGCCGCCGAAAAACCCATCATCGCCACCCGGCCCAGCCGGTCCGGCCCGTCCGGCGTGCTGATCGAGGGCGAGGGCAACCTGCTCACCAACATGGCGGGCTGCTGCAAGCCGGTGCCGCCCGATGCCATCGTCGGCTACACCACGATCGGCCGCGGCGTCACCGTGCACCGGGCCGACTGCACCGTCATCCTCACCCTGCCCGATGACCGCAAGGACCGCCTGCTCAAGGCCGAATGGGGCAGCCAGGCCGGACAGACCTTCGAGGTCGACCTCGAGATCGTCGCCCAGGACCGTGCCAGCCTGCTCAAGGACGTCGCCGAGGCCCTGACCCAGGACAAGCTCAATGTGGTCAAGGTCAACACCGAATCGCGCGACGGCGAGGCGCGCATGGAGTTCACCGTGATCGTGCGCGATGCCGGCCAGTTGTCGCGATTCCTGGCCAGGGCGGCGCATATACGCGGCGTGATCCAGGTCAGGCGCAAGTAAGGGCCGGCGACCGCCTGGGTGCGACAGGTGATCGCATTTGCCGCACAATACAGTCGCCAGTATCCGGTACTCATTGGAGCAATGAATAACTTCCCTGTAACGGCCAGTCTTGCGACTATGGCGGGTAGCCAACGCGCTGCCCGGAGTGGCCGCGCTTGAACGCGCCACGCCGGCCGCGCGTCGGCCTGGCCCTGGGCAGCGGCTCTGCGCGCGGCTGGGCGCATGTCGGCGTCATCCGCGCTCTGGAACAGGCCGGGGTACGGCCGGACCTGGTCTGCGGAACCTCGATCGGGGCGCTGGTGGGCGCCGCCTATGCGGCCGGCGAGATCGACCGCTTTGAACAGTGGCTGCTCGGGCTGGGCATGGCGGATGTACTTTCGTTCATGGATGTGCACCTGAGCGGCGGACTGATCAAAGGCGAGCGGCTGATGGAATTCTTCCGCCGCAACTTCATCGACCGCCCGGTCGAGGCATTGGACCTACCCTTCGGGGTCGTGGCGACGGCGCTGCATACCGGCGCCGAGGTCTGGCTGCGCGAGGGCTCGACGATCGATGCGGTGCGGGCCTCCATCGCACTACCCGCCCTGTTCACGCCGGTGATACGCGATGGCCTAATGCTGGTGGACGGCGGCCTGGTCAACCCAGTGCCGGTATCGCTGGCCCGCGCGATGGGCGCCGATATCGTGATCGCAGTCGACCTCAACTCCGACCTGCTGGGCCGCCACCTGCGCAAGGCGCCTGAGCCCGCAGCGCCTAGCGGCGAAGTCAGCGAGTGGCTGCGGAAATTGCAGGATAACCTCGGCGTACTCATGCCGGCACGGGCAAACGGCAAGCCGCACATCCCTTCCATGCTCGATGTGGTGGCCTCCAGCATCAACATCATGCAGGTGCGCATCAGTCGCAGCCGCATGGCCGGCGAGCCGCCGGACCTGATCGTGACGCCGCGCCTGTCCCACCTCGGCCTGCTCGACTTTCACCGCACGAAGGAG
>JBAZLW010000189.1:0-5586 GCA_041650095.1 Hydrogenophilaceae bacterium
TGTTGCGCTCGGCGCGGGTCGACCTCCTGGCCGTCAGGCCCGAGCCGGCGCCGCTGGGCCGGCTATTCCGCGACGGCTTCATGGTCGCCCTGCTCAATCCCAAGACCACGCTGTTCTTCGCCGCATTCCTGCCCCAGTTCCTGAGTCCGGGACCCTCGCCGATGGTACAGACCATGGCGCTCGGCGCGCTGTTCGTCGCCATCGCCGCAGTGACCGACAGCCTCTACGCCCTGGCGGCCGGCGCCGTCGCGCCGAGGCTGGCGCGCGCTCTCGGCATCGGCCGGGTCGGACATGTGCTGGGCGGCGGCGTGTTCATCGGACTCGGTATCTTCACCACATTGACCGGATCGCGCGGCGGCCGCTAGGTCGGGCCGCCACGTCACTGGGGTTTGCCTAGCTGTAGGTCAGCTCGGCCCAGCGCCCCTCGTCGACCAGCCGCTGGCGGGCGGCCTGCCAGGCCTCCGGCGAACCGGCCACACCCACCATGGCCGCCTCGAAGGCGGCGGCGACCTTGGCCATGCCGGCCAGGTAGACGTGGGTCTTGGGGTCCTGGATCAGTTGCCAGATCGCCTGGTCATGGGCCTCGACACCCTGCTTCAGGGCATCGCCCTCGTCGCCGAAGAAACCCCGGCCGACCGACTGAATGGCCTGGAAAGTGGCCTGGTCGTAGTAATTGGCCAGGTCGTTGTTGAGGTCGTTCATGTACAACATGTCCACCCCGGTCCGGGCGCCGTAGTAGAGGCGGACCTGGCCCTGCCAGTCGCCCTCCATCTCGTAGATGCGGCGCAGGAAGGCCCGGTAGGGCGCGATGCCGGTACCGACGCCCAGCATCAGCAGGTTGCAGGTCTTGTCGGCCGGGATGATGAAGGGGCTGCGGTAGGGGCCAGTCAGGGTGATGGCATCGCCCGGCTTGGCGTCGCACAGGTAGTTGGAGGCGATGCCGGGATACTCCTCGCCCGATACCTCGTCGATGTAGAAGCAGCGCCGGACCAGGATTTCCAGTTCGGCCCAGGCATCGTGGCCACGCACGGCGGCGAGGGTGTAATAGCGGTGGTGGGTCTTGTTGCCGAAGGGATGCGGGCCCGGCACCGATACGCCGATGCTCTGGCCTTCCGGGAAGTAGAAGACCGGCTCGTTCACCCGGAGCACGATCTGGCGCACTTCGGCACTATCGTCCGGGGTCAGACGGGTCGAGCTGACCAGGCTGGCCTGATGGACACGGGAGACGTCTGGCTGGTAAGTGGTTTCGGACATGGTCTTGTATCCAGTCAGGTTTGAGGATGGCGAGGCAAGGTGGTCGCGTGAAACGGGAAACCATGTCCGATTCTGGTGTGCCGGACCCACATACCAATGTTATTACAGGTTAGGGGCAACAATCCGTACCTTCGGGTAGCCCGCTGCTAGCGAAGTCTCCCAGACAGCGGATAATTTGCCGTAATTATTGTCCAGAATCTCAACCTCGAGGCCCAACAACGCAGCGGGCAAGGCGATATGCAGTCTGTCCGTACGGACCTTGCGCGCCTTTAAAAGCAAAGTATGGATATCCATTGCCACCTGCTCGCAGCCTGCGCGATGCCTGCATTGCGTGCTGTAATGTTTCGGCAGGTCGTGCTCGGGACTTCCTCGGACACCCGAGGCCGACTCAAAATCGCTCCGCAGTATTGTTAACCGGCCCTCGCTGTCCGGACCCATACGGGCCAGTGCGCGGCGCCATTTCCTGCCGCGCTTGCGCCAGCTCCGGTCCAGCACGAGTGCCAGCCTATGACGGAGCGAGGATGTGAGTTGTTTCAAGGCATCAAAATCCAGTCCCATCGCCATATCGTCGGCCAGCAGCGATATGGCTCGCGGGGCGTGCTTACGAACATGCTCTAGACTTGCGAGTTCACGGCATACCACGGTAAAGCGGCCATCCAAGCTGCTCAACAGTGCTTCATGGCCGCGTATGGAGTGCGGCAGCAGCAAGCAACGCGCCACATCACGCGCCAGGCAGGCCTCCAGCGCATCCGCCATGCTCCGGTAATGTGGGACAAGGTTGCCGCCACCGCCCAGAATCAGGTTGCTTCCGCGCTGGAAGTCTTGCGGCCGGGTCACCACCGGCCTGATACCCAAGCGATCAAAATATTGCCAAGTCGCGGCGGCGATCAGGGCATCTCCGGCGTTACCCGGGTTGGGAAAAAAAACAACCTGCCTGCCTGCGCACCAATCGGTCAAGATGTCATGGGTGGATTGCTTCACTGTGCCATGGCCTCTTCCGAACGCCCAATCAAGTCACGTAGTGCAGCGTCGACACGGTCATCTTGGCCGCCCAGCATTTCACGCCGGAAGTTCAAGGATAATTCGTGCATCAGGGGCGGCAAAGCCTCGATGGCCTCCACCAGAGGCACATCTTCGGGCATGGTGTCGAGATGGAAACCCGGTGCTTCGCGATGCAGGCCGATGCGTGTCATGACGCACTTGTGACAATAACCACAATTGCCACCCGTAGACGGGTTCTCCCAGCACACGCGCAGATGACGCTGGATCAGCGAACGCGCCTGGGGGTGGTTTACCAATCGCCGCAACTTTCCCAGTCGCGTTACCTCATGACCGATGTGCAGCACGTTCAATCGACTGGAGGACCACAGCGGATCCAAATCCGGATGGGATCCGTAAGGCCCGAGATGATCATTGTCATAGCTCGAGGAGATCAACAGAGTCCCAATACGTTCTTGCAGAACATGGCCCAGGAATGCTACCGCACCACCGTGGCTGAAATCCCAAGGCAACTTGCGAAATAGCCGGTGTGCCCGCAAATCAGTTTCAATCATGGTCCAATCACGCCCGGTGGCGCGGGCCACCTCAGCCACGGAATCACACATGGCCGAGAGGACATCCCGACGTGCCAGAGGGATGTCGAAACCACCGGCCAGGATCAGCAGGTCCGGAGACGGCTCAGCGAAAAAACAGGAATAGAAGGAATCCACTCCCAGGCTGAATGCCAGGCCGACGCCATCACCAGGGCGACCAGATGGCCCAGGGTTAAAGCGGAGCGCACCGGTTTGCCAGCCCCACCATGCCCGTGCCTGATCCTGAATGCGTAGTGAATTGGCCCGCCAAACCGGGTCGATGGCGGTGCCGGACAAACGTCTGCCCACCGCCATTGCCGGTAGCAGGAAGGCCGAGCCCAGGGCTTCAGGCGTGAGCACGAACTCAGTGCGTTCACTTCTGACATGCAGGACACGGCCATCGATCCTGGCTCTCAAATCATGGCCACGCCGCCCGTCCATGGGAATTCGAACCGGAATACCCAGGCCCCGTGCCAAGCGGTCCCTGAAATTCATCTTGGGGGTCGCGTCCATGTTCACACACTTCCTGTTAATTTCCGGTTAGCGCCATCCGCATTAACCTGTCATTTTACTATGCGCTAAGACTAGTCTTGGCCGATAGCCAGATCATTGCCCTACATCGTCCGCGGGCGGCTCAACTACCCGGCTGGCCAGGACCTGGTCGACCCGGTTGCGGTCGATATCGACCACCTCGAATTCCCAGTCGGCCCAAGTGAAGCGTTCCGCCTTGCGCGGTATGCGCCCGAGCGAGGCGAGGACGAAGCCGCCGACGGTGTGGAAGTTGCCAAGCTGTTCCTGGGGCAGGTGGCGGATCTCCAGCTTGTCCTTCATCTCGTCGATGGCGAGCAGGCCGTCAAGCAGCCAGGAGCCGTCAGGCCGGCGCACCGCGAGCGACTCTTCCGGGTCGTCCGCCAGGGGCATCATGTCGCCGACCAGCGACTGCATCAGGTCGGACAGGGTGACGATGCCCTCGGTAAGGCCGAACTCGCTCACCACCAGGGCGAAGGTGGCCTTGTGTTGGCGCAGTGTGCGCAGCAGGTCGATCAGGGTCAGGCTGGCGGGCACGTACAGCGGCGGCTCCAGCGGCAGTTCGGCGAAATCGATCTCGCCGGCGATGGCGGCCTGGAGGATGTCGTGGCTCTCGGCGATACCGACCACCTGTTGCATGTCGCCCTTGCACACCGGCACCTGGGAATGCGGTGCCTCGCGCAGCATGTGCAGGTTGTCTTCCCTGGGCGCCAGCAGGTTCAGCCAGGCGACGTCGGCCACCGGGGTCATCACCGAGGCCAGGCGGCGATCCTCCAGGCGCAGCACGTTGCCCATCATGTGGCTCTCCTCGGGGTTGAGCGCGCCGGAACGCTCGCCCTCGTCGACGAAGGCGAGGATGTCCTCGATGCTGGTCAGGGCCGGTGCGGACCGGAACGGCAACAGGGCCAGGATGCGGTCGGCGGACCAGGACAGGAACAGGATGGCCGGCGACAGGACGCGGATGAACAGGGCCATGGCCGGGGCGCAAAAGGCGGCGACCCGTTCCGGCTGGCCGATGGCGATGCGCTTGGGCACGATCTCGCCGAGGACGATGGACACGGCGGTGACGATGACGATGGTGGCGGCGAGGGCGATCGCGCCAGCCCAGTCGGCGAGGGCGGGCACGACATCGGCCGTCATCCGGGTGAGCGAATCGGTCAGTGCCGATTCGCCGAAGATGCCCATGAGCAGGGCGGCGGCGGTGATGCCGGTCTGGGTGGCGGCGAGCATGTGGCTGGGCCGTTCCTTGATGGCCAGGGCGCTGGCGGCGCCGGTGTCGCCTTCCTCCGCCATCTGGGCCAGGCGCGCCCGGTGTGCCGAGGCCAGGGACATCTCGGCCAGGGCGAACAGGCCGGACAGGACGACGAGCAGGATCAGTATCCAGAGTGCGGTCATGATGGGCGTCCGGAAGCGTGCATCGATATCGGGATGTTACCTGGCTATCTTACAGGCTGGCCGCGATCCGGTCCGCCACCCGGAAGGCGTTGGCATAGATGGTCCAGGTGTAGGGCACGCTGCCGCCGGTGGGCATGAAGCTGCCGTCGCTGACGTACAGGTTAGGCACTTCGTGGGCGCGGCAGTCCGGGTCGAGTACCGAGCTGGCCGGATCGGTGCCGAAGCGGCAGCCGCCGGCGACCAAGTTGGCCGGCGGGGCGCTGCCGATGCTGCTGCCGATGTTGCGGGCGCCCATCTGCCTGAGCACCTTTTCGGCCTTGTCAGCCAGGAAGCGGCCGATCTTCAGGCTGTGATCGTGGTGGCCGACGCGTATCCGCGCCACCGGGTCGCCCCAGCGGTCCTTGACCTTGCGGTCCAGGGCGACGAAGCAGGAATCCACCGGCAGCCAGTCGTCGAACACCTCGAAGGCGAGCCGGCGGTCGTTGCGCAACCCGCTCTCCAGCCGCCGCTTCAGCGGCTTACCCCAGACCAGGCCGTCCTCGCCCCACTTGGCGCCACTGGCGCGGGCGATCGGATTGGGGTGGCTGAACAGGAACTCGACGATGCCGCCCTTGGCGCGGCCGAGGGCGGCATCGTCGATGACATACCAGTCGTCCAGGGCGCGGTTGATGAACGGCCCCATGACCCGCAGCTCGGCCGCCCGCGCCTCGGCCAGCTCGCCGTAGACCAGGTCGCCGCCGCCGGCGCCGCCGGCGGAAAAGAGCAGGTTGCGGCCGACCTGGCCGTGGTTGTTGGCCAGGCCCTTCGGGAAGCGCGGCCCGGTCGAGGCGAGCAGGAG
>JBAZLW010000190.1:0-5559 GCA_041650095.1 Hydrogenophilaceae bacterium
GGCGGTGTTGGAGTTGCGCCCGTCGACGATGACCTGCACCTGCGCCGGCCGACCCGACAGCAGGTCGGCCGTGAAGCGCGGGCCGATGTGGATCACCACCAGCACCTTGCGCACGTCGACCAGGGGCGCGATCTCCGCCTCCGAATGCAGTTCCGCCACCTGGCTGAAGGCGGGCGCGCCCCGGAACAGGGCCAGCAGGTCGCGCGCGGCCGCACCGCGGTCCTCGTTGTAGACCGCGTAGGACACCTGCTTGAGATCGAAGGTGGCGGCATAACCGAACACCAGCAACTGGATCAGGGGCGGCACGATCAGCACCATGCGGCTCCTGGGGTCCTTGAGCAGGGCCAGGAATTCCTTGTGCACCAGGGCGAGTATGCGTTGCCACATCATTCGAGGCGCTTTCTCGACTTCTTCCAGGTGATGGTCAGGAAGATCGCCGCCATCACCACCAGGGCCAGGGCATTGGGCAGGATCACCGACCAGACGTCGCCGGCCAGGAACAGGGTCTGCACGATGGCGACGAAGTAGCGCGCCACAATGACGTGGGTGATCGCCTGCACCACGGCGGGCATGCTGCCAATGTCGAAGATGAAGCCGGACAACAGGAAGGCAGGCAGGAAGGTGGCGATGATGGCGATCTGGCCGGCGACGAACTGACTCCGCGCCAGGGTGGAGATGGTCAGGCCCATGCCCAGGGCGGCGAGCAGGAACAGGCTGGAACAGACCCACAGGACCCAGAACGAGCCGCGCAGCGGCACCTCGAACAGCCACACCGACAGCCCGACGGTGAGCAGCATGCCGCCGGTGCCGAGGACGAAATAGGCGATCAGCTTGCCGAGCAGCACCTCGGTCATGCTGGCCGGGGTCACCATCAGAGCCTCCATGGTGCCGCGCTCCCACTCGCGCGCCATGACCAGGGCGGTGAGCAGGGCGCCGATCAGGGTCATGATGATGGCCACCAGGCCGGGCACCAGGTAGTTGCGGCTCTTCAGCTCGCTGTTGAACCAGATGCGCGACTCCATCGCCACCGGGGTGGCCAGCGATTGGCCGCGCCGTGCCGCCTGGCCGGCCAGCCAGCTGCCCCAGGCGCCCTCGACATAACCCAGGACCAGGCGCGCGGTGTTGGCATCGACGCCGTCGACGATGACCTGGATCGGCGCGCCGTCGGGCCGGCGCAGCTGCCGGGAGAAGTCCGAACGCAGGCGGATGATGCCCTTCACCTCACCCAGCCGCAGGGCCTGCTCCGCCTCGGGCATGGTGGCCATGAACCGCGGCGCGAAGGAATGCGAGCCCTGCAGCGAGGCCATGAAATCGACGCTGTCGCTGGACGGCGCCTCGGCCACCAGGGCGATCGGCACGTGGTCGGCATCGAGCGAGACGCCGTAGCCGAACAGGACGAGCAGGAAGATCGGCATCAGGAAGGCGATGGCGATGCTGCTGGGATCGCGCACGATCTGCAGGAACTCCTTGCGCACCAGTCCCTTCAGGCGCATTGCCGACCCGCCACGCCGGTCGCTCATGCCGCCGCCGCCATGGCACTGTCCTCGACCAGCCGGATGAAGGCGTCCTCCAGGCTCGGTTCGGGGTTGGCCGCCGTGCGCGCCAGGGCCTTGATCGCGGCCGGCTCGGCCAGGGCCAGGATGCGCCCGGCCGCCATGATCGCCAGGCGGTCGCAGTATTCGGCCTCCTCCATGAAGTGGGTGGTCACCAGCACGGTGACCCCCTGCCGGGCCAGGCCGTTGATGCGCTGCCAGAACTCGCGCCGGGCCAGCGGATCGACCCCGGAGGTCGGCTCGTCCAGGAAGATGATCTCCGGCCGGTGCATCAGGGCGCAGGCCATGGCCAGGCGCTGCTTGTAGCCGAGCGGCAGCTCGGCGCTCAACTGGTCGGCGTAGGGTCCCAGCTCGAATTCGCTCGTCGCCCACGCCAGCCTCTCCAGCCGGGCACGGCCGGAGAGACCGTAGGCGCGGGCGAAGAAGTCCAGGTTCTGGGCCACGCTGAGATTGCCGTAGAGGGAGAACTTCTGCGACATGTAGCCGATCCGCGCGCGCGCTGCCGAGGCGGCGTGGCGCAGGTCCAGGCCGGCCACCCGCAACTGGCCGGCGCTGGGCGGCAGCAGGCCGCACAGCATGCGGAAGGTGGTGGTCTTGCCGGCCCCGTTGGCGCCCAGGAGGCCGAATATCTCACCCCGGCGGATCTGGAAATCGACCCCGTCCACGGCCCAGAAGTCGCCGAACCGGCGCTTCAGGCCCTGCACCTGGATGACCGCATCATCCGCCGCCGACCGCGCCATCCCCTCCGGCCCAGCCATCGAAGTGGCGTGCCTGCTCTCGCCCTCCCGCCGCCGGAGCAGGTCGATGAAACCGTCCTCGAACCGGGGCGCCACGGCGCGGGTGACGATGCCGGGATGGGAAGACACCGCCTCGGGCAGGCCCGGCGCCGCCGTCACCAGGCGCACATGCTCACCCTGGACCAGGGCATCGACCACGCCGGCCTGGCCGGCCAGCGCGGCCTGCAGGTCGCGGTTGCGCAGGCCGGGCGCGGTCACGGCCCAGGTGCGGCCGGCCATGCGGGCGCTCATGGCGTCCGGCGGGCCCTGGTCGAGCACCCGGCCCTCGTGCAGCAGGATGACCTCGGTGCAGCGTTCCGCCTCGTCCAGGTAGGCGGTCGAGAGCAGCACGCTCATGCCTTCCGACCTCACCAGGCGGCCGATGATCGCCCACAACTCGCGCCGGGACACCGGGTCGACGCCCACGGTCGGCTCGTCCAGCAGCAACAGCCGAGGCGCCCTGACCAGGGTGCAGGCCAGGCCCAGCTTCTGCTTCATGCCGCCGGACAGGCGCCCGGCCAGCCGGCGGCCGAACGGAGCCAGGCCGGTCATGTGCATCAGCTCGGCATAGCGGGCAGACCGCAGCGCCGGAGCCACACCCTGGAGATCGGCATAGAGATCGAGGTTTTCCTGCACGGTGAGGTCTTCGTAGAGACCGAAGCGCTGGGGCATGTAGCCCAGGGCGGCCTGCACCGCAAGGGACTCGTGGGTGGCATCCAGGCCCAGCACCGTGATTGTTCCGGCAGCAGGCACCAGCAGGCCGGCGGCCAGGCGCATGAAGGTGGTCTTGCCGGCGCCGTCCGGACCGATCAGGCCGGTCACCACTCCGGCCCGGATCCCCAGGCTCACCGCGTCCAGGGCCGCAACCTGGCGGCCGCCGGCCTGAAAGGACTTGCTCAGCCCTTCTGCCTCGAGAATGAGTTGGTCGGGCATTATTTGCCGTTGCCGCAGGGTGCGCCCTGGCTGGCCGGCTGGTCAAACGCAATGGTCACCGTGGTCGGCATGCCCTGGCGCAACTCGCCCGCATCATTGCAGACGAACACCCGGGCCTGATAGACCAGACTGGTGCGCAGCTCGGCGGTCTCCACCGTCTTGGGGGTGAACTCGGCGGCGGGCGAGACATAGCCGACCCAGGCGGCGTATCGCTTGTCCGGGTGGCTGTCCGTGGTCACCGTGGCGCGGGCGCCGACCGGAATCCGGCCCAGCACGGCCTCCGGCAGGTAGACGCGCACCCACATCGGGTCGGTCAGGGCCAGGGTCAGCACCGACTTCGCCGGCGAGGCCATGTCGCCCGGCTCCAGGATGCGGTTCTCGATCACGCCATCGTCCGGGGCCAGCAACTCGCCCTCGGCGATGTCGTGTTTCAGTCCGGCCACGGCCGCTTCCTGGGCCGCCAGGCTCGCCCCGGCCGCCGTCACGTCTTCCTTGCGCGCGCCGAGTTGCGCCAGGCGAAGGCTCGCCTCGGCCGCCTTCAGCCGCTCCCGGGCGGCGTTCAGGCTGTTTTCCGCGCTGTCGGCCTGCTGCTGGGAAACGAAATTGCGCGCCACCAGGTCCTTCTGGCGCTGGTAGACCTGTTCTGCATCCGCGACCGCCACCCGGGCGGCATCGCGCTGGGCGGCGGCCTGGCGGATCTCCTCGGGCCGGTTGCCGGCCTTCAGCTTGGCCACTTGGCTGCGCAGTGCGTTCGCCTGGGCCTCGGCCTGGGCCAGGCTCAGTTGCAGGCGCTTGGTATCCAGCCTGGCCAGAACCTGGCCCTTGCCGACCCGGTCGCCCTCCTGGATCCGGACCTGGTCGATCCGTCCGCTGGCATTGAAGGCCAGTTCCACTTGGCGGATGTCGACGTTGCCGTGTACCACCAGCTCGCTCGCCACCTCAGCATGGTCCCGCTTGACCCACCAGACGGCGGCGGCCACGACCGCCAGGGCCACGGGCACGATCAGTATCTTACGGTTCATCGCCTATTCCTTCTTTTCGCCACCGGCCAGCAGGCCATTGAACAGCAGGTCGAGATGGCTTTCCAGGTGCCGTTCGAAATCCATGGCCTCCGCCTCGAAGGTTTGGAAACTATGCTTCCAGATGATCGCCAGCATGATCGGCGCGATGACGATGCGCCAGGCATAGTCGACATCGACCGGACGGAACTCGCCGGCCGCGATGCCGCGCTCCAGCACCCCCGTCACCAGGGCACGGCCGCGCTGGATCACCTCGTCATGATAGAAGCGGGCGATCTCGGGAAAGTTGCCCGCCTCGGCCATCACCAGCTTGGGGATCCCTGACAGCGGCGAGCAGGCCACCCGTTCCACCAGTGCCCGCAGCAGGAAGGTCAGTTGTGCCCGACTGGCCGGCGCCACACCCGGCTGCGCCTGCGCCACTTCGTCGAAACCGGCGACCAGGGCGTGGCGGACCACCGCCTTGAACAACTCCAGCTTGTTCGCGTAATAGAGATAGAGCGTCGCCTTGGCCACCCCGGCCCGGCGCGCCACGTCCTCCAGCCGGGCCGCGGCGTAGCCCTTCTCCACGAACACAGTCAGCGCCGCCCCCAGCAATTCCTGGGGGCGGGCCTCGGCGCGGCGTTGCCATCTGGGTTGTACTGGCACGGCGGACATGACCCCGATCCATATATGACTGACGGGTCATTTATAGTCGCAATCCTGCCCTGGCGCAAACCCCCGTTTCGGCATAACCCTCAGACCGGCAGGCTTTTCTTGCTGGGCCGGAAACGGTGTATTCTTCTCGACCACATTGATCGCTAGGGGTCTCCGTCCACTCGGAGTGAGATACACCCTTGGAACCTGATCCGGGTCATACCGGCGTAGGGAAGCGAGGCCGCCGCGCCGCCTTCCTTACATGTATTGAGGAAGAACACCATGAACGCAAACCCTGAATTCCTGGCCGACAGCGCCCATGTCGACGCAGCCGCCATCCAGCCCTTGCCGAATTCGCGCAAGATCTACGTCGAGGGCTCGCGGCCAGACCTCCAGGTACCGATGCGCGAGATCAGCCAGGATGACACGCCGACCGGCCATACAGCAAATGGACTTGGCGCGGTGGAGAAGAACCCGCCGATCTTCGTCTACGACTGTTCCGGCCCCTATTCCGACCCCGCGGTGAAGATCGACATCCGTCAGGGCCTGCCCGCCCTGCGCGCCAACTGGATCGAGGAACGCGGCGACACCGAACAACTGTCCGGCCTGACCTCCGAATACGGCCGCCAGCGCGCCGACATGGCC
>JBAZLW010000191.1:0-5508 GCA_041650095.1 Hydrogenophilaceae bacterium
GGCCGCCACGGACAGGCCCGAGTTGGGCAGGCTGACCTCGACCGTGGTCGCACCCAGCCGCTTGAACTGCTCGATGGCGTCCTGAACGGCCTGGGCGGTATCGCCGGTCAGGCCCGCGCCGAAGAATTCCTTGGGCAGGCCGATGCGCAGGCCGCTGAGCGGCTTGGCCAAGTCGCGCGCGTAATTCTCTTTTTCCCGTTCCAGGCTGGTCGAGTCGCGGTTGTCGAAGCCGGCCATGACGTTGAGCAACAGCGCGCAATCCTCGGCCGTGCGGGCCATCGGGCCGGCCTGGTCGAGGGAGGAGGCGAAGGCGATCATGCCGTAGCGCGACACCACGCCGTAGGTGGGCTTGAGACCGGTGATGCCGCACAGGGCGGCCGGCTGGCGGATCGAGCCGCCGGTGTCGGTGCCGGTGGCGGCCGGGGCAAGGCCCGCCGCGACGCAGGCGGCCGAGCCGCCCGACGAGCCGCCGGGCACCCGGGCTACGTCCCAGGGGTTCTTCACCGGGCCGTACCAGCTGGTCTCGTTCGACGAGCCCATGGCGAACTCGTCCATGTTGGTCTTGCCCAGGGTGGGCATGCCGGCGGCCTTGAACTGGCTGATGACGTGGGCGTCGTAGGGCGACACGAAGTTGTGCAGCATCTTCGAGCCGCAGGTGGTCAGCCAGCCCTCGGCGCAGAAGATGTCCTTGTGCGCGATGGGCACGCCGGTGAGCGGGCCGGCCTGGCCCGCCGACCGCAGTGCGTCGGCGGCGCGCGCCTCGGCCAGGGTGCGTTCGGCATCCACCGTGATGAAGGCGTTGAGGGCCGGGTTATGGGCAGTGATCCGGGCCAGGTAGTCCTGGCACAGTTCGGCGCTGGAGGTCTTGCCGCCCGCTAGAAGGTCAGAAATTTGTTTGATCGTCATACTCATCTGCATCAATTACACCATTGCTGCTCACAAGGAATTCCATCGGAATCACCATCCATAACGGTCCCTGGGCAGTGTTGCAAAAAATAAGTCGATTCCTCACAAGAGGTCATTTGTGAGCAATGTGTTCTCCCGTCACAGCTAAATTTCTGGTCAACCGGCCTCTCTGGCTGGCTGACCATATCGCCACCATTCCCCACGTTCGATGCGCTGGCTTCCTGCTGCGATTGGTTGGAATACCAATGCCAAGCACCAATGGCGATCACGATGAGAAAAACCAATTTCTTCATCTGACTGCCGTGGAAACTGGGTGAATCAGCGCCACGACGACCTACTCGATTACCTTCGGCACCAGATACAGCCCGTTCTCGGTCTGCGGCGCCACGGCCTGGTAGGCGGCACGGCGATCGGTCTCGGTGACCTCGTCGGCGCGCAGGCGCTGGAAGACGTCCCGGGCATGGGCCATGGGGGCGACACCCTCGGTATCGACGGCCTGCATCTCGGCGATCAGGTCGAAGATGCCGTTGAGTTGGTTGCGGGTTTGCTCGGCCTCGCCCTCGGACACCCGAATCCGGGCCAGATGGGCGATGCGCTGGACATCAGCCAGGGTCAGCGACATGGGGATATAAACCTTATACGACAAAGGCTTGTAGGTTATCATACGGCGCTTGATATTCTGACCTGCCGACACGCTCAAAATGTTCAGTTTCCTCCGTGGTTATTTCTCCACCGACCTGGCTATCGACCTGGGTACCGCCAACACGCTGATCTACGTGCGCGGCAAGGACATCGTCCTCGACGAACCCTCGGTCGTCGCCATCCGCCAGGAAGGCCCCTCCGGCAAGAAGACCATCCAGGCCGTCGGCCTGGAGGCCAAAATGATGCTCGGCCGCACCCCCGGCAACATCTCTGCCATCCGACCCATGAAGGACGGCGTGATCGCCGACTTCAACATCACCGAGCAGATGCTCAAGTTCTTCATCAAGAAGGTGCACGACACCCGGCTGTTCCATCCCAGCCCGCGCATCATCATCTGCGTGCCCTCGGGGGCGACCCAGGTCGAGCGCCGGGCGATCCGCGAATCGGCCATCGGCGCCGGCGCGCGCCAGGTCTACCTGATCGAGGAACCCATGGCGGCGGCCATCGGCGCCGGCCTGCCGGTCGCCGAGGCGACCGGCTCCATGGTGGTCGACATCGGCGGCGGCACCACCGAGGTCGGCGTGATCTCCCTGGGCGGCATGGTCTATTCGACCTCGGTCCGGGTCGGCGGCGACAAGTTCGACGACGCCATCATCAACTACATCCGGCGCAACTACGGCATGCTGATCGGCGAATCGACCGCCGAGTCGATCAAGAAGGAGATCGGTTCCGCCTTCCCCAGCTCGGAGATCCGCGAGATGGAAGTGAAGGGCCGCAACCTGGCCGAGGGTATCCCGCGCAGTTTCACCATCACCTCCAACGAGATCCTGGAAGCGCTCACCGACCCGCTCAATACCATCGTCTCGGCGGTCAAGTCGGCCCTCGAGCAGACCCCGCCGGAACTGGGCGCCGACATCGCCGACAAGGGCATGGTGCTGACCGGCGGCGGCGCCCTGCTGCGCGACATCGACCGTCTGCTGATGGAAGAGACCGGCCTGCCGGTGATCGTCGCCGAAGACCCGCTCACCTGCGTGGCGCGCGGCTCCGGCCGGGCACTGGAAGAGATGGATCGACTGGCCACGGTGTTTACCTACGACTGATAATGATGCGTGAGACGGTTGCCCGTTTCACGATTGCCGCCTGACCCGGACCCATGGCCTCTGCCCCGATGTTTTCTCGCGCCATTGGGCTGCCGGCCCGTCTGGCCCTGTATGGCCTGGCCAGCCTGGCGCTGATGGTGGTGGACAGCCGTTATGACGCCATGACGGCGTTCCGGACCGGGTCGGTGGCGCTGATCCACCCGGTCCAGGCCGCGCTGGCCAGGCCGTTCGAATACCTGGGCGAGGCGGGCGAGTTCTTCACCGTCCACGGCGCGTTGCTGCAGGAAAAGCGTCAACTGGAGGCCGAACGGGAACGCCTGGCCACCCTGCTGCAGGGCTATCTCGATCTGCAGGGCGAAAACGCCCGCCTGCGCGCCATATTGCAACTGACGCCGCCCCCCTTGGTGGAACCGATGGCGGCCAGGATCACCCGCGTCCTGCCGGACCCGTTCGCGCGCAAGCTGGTCATCGACCGGGGCAGCGCCGATGGCGTCGAGGCCGGCCGGCCGGTGGTCGATGTGGCCGGGCTGATCGGTCAGGTCACCGAGGTCTACCCGAACAGCAGCATCATCACCCTGCTGACCTCCAAGGACCAGGCCGCTCCTGTGCAGGACCAGCGCAACGGCCTCAGGCTGATCGTCTCCGGCACCGGCTCCGACAACCTGCTGGAAGTGCGCTACCTGGACATGCATGCCGACCTCAAGCCCGGCGACCTGTTGACCACCTCGGGCATCGACGGCGCCTATCCGCCCGGTATCCAGGTCGCCCGTGTGCTGAGCGTCGAACAGCCCCGCCAGACGCCGTTCGCACGGGCCATCTGCCAGCCGGTCGGCCTTATCGGCCAACATCGCTATGTGCTGATCCTTAAGGCCAGGAACAATGCCCCTTAACACCGAAAAACCGCTCGTTCCCCAAGGCCCGCAGCTGATCGCGCCGGCTCCGCGCCGGCTGGTCTACGCCAGCCTGGTTCTGGGCTATCTGTGCATCCTGCTGCCGTGGCCGCAGGGCATGCTCTGGCTGGTACCCGACTTCACCTTGGTGGTGCTGCTCTACTGGGTCATCCATGCCCCTCACCTGGCCGGGCTCGGTCTGGCCATGGCGCTCGGCCTGCTCACCGACGCCACCCTGGGCGGCCTCATGGGACAGCACGCTCTGACCTACACGGTCACGGCATTCCTGGTCATCCACCTGCGCCGCCGCCTGGAGAACTTCGAGGTCTCCGGCCGCGCCCTGCATCTGGCACCGATCTTCCTCGGCCAGCAGGCGCTGTTCCTGATCCTGGGCCTCGTCTTCAGATTGCCCGATGCCGACTGGCGCTACCTGGTCGCCGGACTCAGCGCGGTGCTGTGCTGGATTCCGCTGGCCCGCCTGTTCGACCGCCTGACCGGCTGGACCAACGAGATGCATATAGAACCCGCGGCGAAGTGACACGACTCAACACCCACGAGGACTTTCAGCGTTTCTACAACCGCACCCTGATTGCCGCCGTCGGCGCCGGTCTGCTGTTTCTGATCCTGTTCGGCCGTTTCGTCTGGCTGCAGGTCATCCAGTACGACCGCTATCATGCCCTGGCCGAGAGCAATCGGATCGCCCTGGTGCCGGCGGTGCCGTCGCGCGGGGCGATCTACGATCGCAACGCTGCCGTCCTGGCGCACAACTTTTCCGCCAATACCCTGGAAATCACCCCGGCCAAGACCAACGGCCTGGAACAGACCATCGATCGCCTGTCGGCCATCGTCCAGATCGACCCTGCCGACCGCAAGCGCTTCAAGCGGCTGCTGGCCGAGAGCAAGAATTTCGAGAGCATTCCCATCCGTAACAAGCTGACCGAGGAGGAGGTGGCCCGTTTCGCGGTCAACCGCTTCCGTTTCCCCGGCGTCGATCTGCGCGCCCGGCTGTTCCGCCAGTACCCGTTCGGCGATTCCTTCGCCCACGTGGTCGGCTATATCGGCCGGGTCAACGACAAGGACATCGTGGCCTTGCAGGACTCGGGCCAGGAGGCGAACTACCGCGGCACCGACCACATGGGCAAGCTGGGCATCGAGAAGACCTACGAACGCTGGCTGCATGGTCAGACCGGCGTCGAGAAGGTCGAGGTGGATTCCTCGGGCAAGGCGGTCCGCCTGCTGTCGCGCACGCCGCCGATGGCCGGCAACAACATCCACCTGAACCTGGACGCCAAGCTGCAGCAGGTCGCCGAGACCTCCTTCGGCGAACTGCGCGGCGCCCTGGTGGCACTGGACCCGCGCAACGGCGGGGTCCTGGCCCTGGTCTCCAAGCCGGGCTTCGATCCCAACCTGTTCATCGACGGTATCGACCCGGCGTCCTGGCGCGACCTCAACGACAACCCTGACCGCCCGCTGGTCAACCGCGCACTGCGCGGCGTCTACCCGCCCGGCTCCACGATCAAGCCATTCATGGCCCTGGCCGCACTGGAACTGGGTGTGCGCAAGGCGTCCGACACCATCAGCGATCCCGGTTACTACAGCCTGCCCGGCAACAGCCATCGCTACCGCGACTGGAAGCAGGGCGGCCACGGCTTGGTCGACCTGCAAAAGTCGATCGTCATTTCCTGCGACACCTATTACTACCAGCTGGCCCATCAGATGGGCATCCAGCGCATGCACGACTTCCTTGACCAGTTCGGCTTCGGACGCCGGACCGAAATCGACCTCGACGGCGAAATGGCCGGCGTGCTGCCCAGTCCGGCCTGGAAGCAGAAACGCTTCAAGCAGATCTGGTGGCCGGGCGAGACCGTCATCGCCGGCATCGGCCAGGGTTACAACCTGACCACGCCGATGCAACTGGCCGTGGCCACCATGGCCATCGCCAACAACGGTGTCGTCTACAAGCCGCAGTT
>JBAZLW010000192.1:0-5467 GCA_041650095.1 Hydrogenophilaceae bacterium
CCTGCTCCCGGAAGCGAGCGAGTCGCTCGATGGCCATGCCGTCGGCGCGACCGTGCTGGCCGGCATCATGATCTTCTTCGCCCTGGAAAAGGCCGCCCTGTGGCGCCACGACCATCACGAGGACGAGGAGCATGTCTGCCACTCGCCACATCACGCCGCCGGTTCGCTCATCGTGCTGGGCGACGGCATGCACAACTTCGTCGACGGCGTGCTGATCGCGGCGGCCTTCCTGCAGGATGCGACGCTGGGCTGGGCGACCACGGTTGCGGTCATCTCCCACGAAGTACCCCAGGAGGTGGGCGACTTCATGGTCCTGCTGTCAGCCGGCTACAGCCGCATGAAGGCGCTCTGGCTCAACGTGCTGGCCAGCCTGGCCTCTGTGCTCGGCGGCGTGGTCGGCTGGTTCGCCCTGAGCGGTGCCTCCGGCGTCATTCCCTATGTACTGGCCCTCGCCGCGGCAAGTTTCATCTACATCGCCGTGGCCGACCTGGTGCCGGCCCTGCACAAGCACCGCAAACCAGCCGATGTCATCAGCCAGTTCGCCCTGCTGGCAGCCGGCATCGGCGTGGTCGTGCTCGGCACCCATGCACACTGATGCGCGTCCGCATCAGCGGCAGGCGGATACCGCCAGCTAGCCGGCGGACACCGGGGTCAGTTTCCAGATCTCGGCGTTGTATTCCAGCATGGTGCGGTCGGTGGAGAATTTACCGCTGCATGCGGTATTGAGGATACTCATCCGGGTCCACCGTTCGACATCCCGGTAGGCCTCCGCCGCGCGCTCCTGTGCTGCCACAAAGGCACGGAAATCGGCCGCCACCAGCCAGGGGTCGTGCGGACTGCGGATAGCCTGGCAGATCGGATCGAACAGTCCTGGTTCGAACTGGTTGAAATGCCCGGACTCGAGCAGCCCCATCACCCGCTTCAACGCGGCATCCTCATCGATCAGCCGGTTCGGGTCGTAGTGCGGGCGCGTCGCCTCGACCTCCTCGGCGGTCAGGCCGAACAGGAAGAAGTTTTCGTCGCCGACCTCTTCCCGAATCTCGATATTGGCCCCGTCCAGGGTGCCGATGGTGAGGGCGCCGTTCATCATGAACTTCATGTTGCCCGTACCCGAGGCCTCCTTGCCGGCGGTCGAAATCTGTTCGGACAAGTCGGTCCCGGGCGCGATGATCTCCATCGCCGAGACCCGGTAGTTGGGCAGGAAGGCGACCTTGAGGCGGCCATCCATGTCGCTGTCTGAATTGATCACGTCGGCCACCTTGCAGATCAGGGTGATGATCCGCTTGGCGATGAAGTAGCCGGGCGCCGCCTTGCCGCCGATCAACACGCAACGCGGCGTCCAGTCGGCGGTCTCGCCGTGCTTCAGGCGGGCATACAGATGGATGACGTGCAGGATGTTGAGCAACTGACGCTTGTATTCATGGATGCGTTTGACCTGGACGTCGAACAACGCGTCCGGATCGAAGCTGACACCACAATCACGCTGGACCAGTGCGGTCAGGCGTACCTTGTTGGCACGTTTGGCCGCGCGCCACTGCTGCCGGAAGCCGGCATCGTCGACATGGCTGGCGAGGCCGCGCAGGTCATCCAGCCGGGTGACCCAACCCTCGCCGATGGTACCGTTGATCAAACGGCTGAGTTCAGGGTTGGCCGAGGCCAGCCAGCGACGCTGGGTGACCCCGTTGGTCTTGTTGTTGAACTTGTGCGGCCAAAGTTCGTGGAAGTCATGGAACAGCCCCTGCTGCAGCAGGTTCGAGTGCAGTTCGGCAACCCCGTTCACCGAGTAGCTGCCGACGATGGCCAGATAGGCCATGCGCAACTGCGGCTCCGGCCCCTCTTCCACCAGCGACATGCGTGCCAGGCGGGCGCCATCGCCCGGCCAGCGCCGCGCCACCTCGGACAGGAAGCGCGCGTTGATCTCGTAGATGATCTCCAGCAGGCGCGGCAGCAACTGGCCGAACAGGCGCACCGACCATTTCTCCAGCGCCTCCGGCAGCAGGGTGTGGTTGGTATAGGCCATGGTTTGGGTGGTGATGCGCCAGGCCTCGTTCCACTCCAGGCTATGCTCGTCGATCAGCAGACGCATCAGTTCCGGCACGGCGCAACTGGGATGGGTGTCGTTGAGCTGGAAACAGTTCTTTTCCGCGAACTGGCTGAAGTCGTTGCCGTGATGCTGTTCCCAGCGATCCAGGATGTCCTGCAGGCTGGCCGAAGCGAGGAAATACTGCTGGCGCAGGCGCAATTCCTTGCCGTTTTCGCTGGCATCGTTGGGATAGAGCACCATGGTGATGTTCTCGGCGGCATTCTTGGCCGCCACCGATTCGGTGTAGGAACCGGTGTTGAACTCGCCCAGGTCGAATTCGTCGGTAGCCGCGGCGCTCCATAACCTAAGCACGTTGACGGTGTCGTTGCGGTAACCGGGAACCGGCACGTCGTAAGGCACGGCGAGGACATCGTGGCTGTCGAGCCAGCGCACGTGCATCCGGCCCTGCGCGTCCTTGTAACGCTCGGTGTGGCCGTAATAATGTATCCGGCGGGTGTGTTCCGGCCGTTCCAGTTCCCAGGGGTTGCCCTCGCGCAGCCAGTGGTCGGGCTCTTCGACCTGGCGATTATTCTCGATACGCTGCCGGAACATGCCGTATTCATAGCGGATGCCGTAACCCATGACCGGCAGTTGCAGGGTCGCGCAGCTATCCAGGAAACACGCTGCCAGGCGGCCCAGACCGCCATTGCCGAGACCGGCATCGTGCTCGACATCCATCAGTTCCTCGAGATCCAGTCCAAGTCTGCGCAAGGCTGTCTGAGTGGTTTCATCCAGGCCGAGGTTGAGCAGTGCATTACTCAACGCGCGCCCCATCAGGAACTCCAGCGACAGGTAATAGGCGTGCTTGGCGTCGTGTTCCTCGTAGGCATAGCGGGTGTTTTTCCAGCGCTCCATCAGACGATCTCGCAGGGCCAGCACCAGGGCCTGGTAGGGGTAGTGGGACGAGCGGCAATACTTGTCGCGACCGAGAAAATTGCCGAAATAGCGTCGGATATCGAGCGCAAGCGCTTCGTTGTCCATGCCCAGGGGCGGCATTTCAGAAAGCTCTGGGGTCGGTTTGCTGATGCGCAATGGCTTAAGGTGGGTGGGGCTGTGGTTTTGTGGCATGGCGGTCCAACGGCAAGTTTCGGGTAGGTGGCGCAAGGATAGGTGTCGTGGAAGAGTTCAACAACATCAAGTTTCCATTCCTGACGTTTTGCCCTGTTCAAAGCGACGGATCGATGGTTTGTTATTGATAACTATTCTCATCTGTTATTAAATACAGGCACTCATTCACACCCTGGAGCCATCGATGAACAAGTCCTTAACCGGCGTCGCCGCCATGCTGCTCACCATGATCCTCAGTGGTCTCGCCACTGCTGCCGAGGTCGTGGTCTATTCGGCCCGCAACGAGCAATTGATCAAGCCTCTGTTCGACGCCTACAGTAAGGAAACCGGCGTTACGGTGAAGTTCGTCACCGACAAGGAAGGCCCGCTGATGGCGCGCCTGAAGGCCGAGGGCCGGAACACCCCCGCCGACCTGTTCATGACCGTGGACGCCGGCAACCTCTGGCAGGCCGCCGCGGAAGGCCTGCTCAGGCCGGTCGACTCGAAGACGCTGAAGGCCAACATACCGGCCCATCTGCGCGATCCAGGCAACCAGTGGTTCGGCCTGTCGGTACGCGCCCGCACCCTGATCTACAACCCCAGCAAGGTGAAGCCGGGCGAATTGGCCAGCTATGAAGACCTGGCCAGTCCGAAATGGAAGGGCCGCCTGTGCCTGCGCACCTCGAAGAAGGTCTACAACCAGTCGCTGGTGGCGATGCTGATCAACGAATACGGCGAGGACAAGACCGAGGCCATGGTGAAGGGCTGGGTCGCCAACCTGGCGACTGATCCACTCCCGGACGACACCAAGGCCATGGAGGCGGTGGCCGCCGGCCAGTGCGACGTGACCGTGGTCAACACCTATTACTTCGGCCGCCTGATGGAAAAGAAGGCCAACCTGCCGCTGGCTATCTTCTGGCCCAACCAGACACTCAAGGGCAACACCGGCGTGCATGTCAACGTTTCCGGTGCCGGCATAACCCGCCATGCCCGAAACGGGGCCGAGGCGGTGAAACTGCTGGAATGGTTGTCGTCCGAAAAGGCGCAGAACCTCTATGCCGACGCGAACCTGGAATACCCGGTCAACCCGAAGGTCAAGAGCGATCCCCTGGTCGCGTCCTGGGGCGGTTTCAAGCAGAACCTGATCAACGTCTCCGAGGCCGGCAGGCTGCAGACCAGGGCCGTGATGCTGATGGACCGGGCCGGCTATAAATGAGCATCAGGGCCGCGCCCTGGCTGACGGCACTGCCCGTCGCCCTGATCACCGTCATTCCGGTGGCGGTGGTGTTCGCCTCCCTGCTCCATCCCGACCAGGCGATCTGGGATCACCTCTGGCGCTTCGTCATGCCGGAATTGCTGGTCAACACCTTCTGGCTGGTGCTCGGCGTCGGCATAGGCGTCACCCTCCTCGGGGTGTCGCTGGCCTGGCTGACGGCGGCCTGCGACTATCCCGGCCGGCGTTTCTTCTCCTGGGCGCTGTTGTTGCCTTTAGCTTTGCCGGCCTATGTCACCGCCTTCGTCTGGCTCGGCCTGTTCGATTTCACCGGCACCTTCACCACCTTCCTGCGCGATCACTGGGGCATCGCCCAGGTGCCGCAGGTCCGTTCCCGCGGCGGCGTCATCCTGGTGATGACCCTGGCGCTCTACCCCTATGTCTATCTGACCGCCCGCGCCGCCTTCCAGGGCCAGGGCCGGCGTCTGATCGAGGCCGCGCAATCGCTCGGCCAGGGCCGGCTGCGGGCCTTTTTCAGCGTCGCCCTGCCGATGGCGCGGCCGGGCATCATGGCCGGCCTGATGCTGGCGCTGATGGAGACCCTCGCCGACTTCGGCACCGTCGCGGTATTCAACTACAACACCTTCACCACGGCGATCTACAAGTCCTGGTTCTCGCTCTTCTCGCTGCCGGCAGCCGGGCAACTGGCCTCCTTCCTGGTCTTCTTCGTGTTCATCGCCGTGCTGCTGGAACAACAGTTGCGCGCCCGGCGCAGCTACGCCGCCTCGGGCAGATCGGCATCGAGCAGTCCGCGCATCCGCCTGAACGGTCCGCTGGCCGGCCTGGCCATGGCCTGGTCGGGCCTGATCTTCCTGGTCGCCTTCGCCCTGCCCTTCTGGCAGATCATGAGCTGGTCGGCCAGCGTGTTCGAGACTGATTTCGACGCCCGCTACATCGAGTTCGCCTGGCGTTCGCTGCTGCTCGCCGGCCTCGGCGCGCTGCTGGTGGCGGCACTGGCCCTGGCGCTCGGCTATGCGCAAAGGCTGGCCCGGTCCACCGCCATGAACGTCACGGCGCGTTTCGCTACCCTCGGCTACGCCCTGCCCGGCGCCGTGCTGGCGGTG
>JBAZLW010000193.1:0-5416 GCA_041650095.1 Hydrogenophilaceae bacterium
TCACGGATGATGTCCGCCTCGAAGCGGTAGTCCATGGTCAGGTAGGGGTTGTCCCAGTCGCCCAGGACGCCTAGGCGGATGAAGTCGGCCTTCTGGCGCTCGACCTGGCTGGCGGCATATTCGCGGCACAGTTCGCGGAACCTGGCGGCCGGGATATTCTTGCCGTGGGTCTTCTCGACCACCAGTTCGATGGGCAGGCCGTGGCAGTCCCAGCCCGGCACGTAGGGGGCGTCGAAGCCGTCCAGGGTGGCGGTCTTGACGATGATGTCCTTGAGGATCTTGTTCACCGCGTGGCCGATGTGGATGTCGCCGTTGGCATAGGGCGGGCCGTCGTGGAGGACGAACAGGGGCCGGCCCTTGGCGTTGGCGCGCAGCTTTTCATAGAGCTTTTTCTCGCGCCATTGGGCGATCCAGCCCGGTTCCCGCTTGGCGAGGTCGCCGCGCATGGGGAAGGGGGTGTCGGGCAGGTTCAGGGTGTGTTTGTAGTCGGGCATTTTCTGCTAGTGGCCTAGGTGATACGGTTATCTTGCTGGATATCGGGTTTGGCCGGGGGCGCCCGGCAGCGCATTACTTTCTTTGCTCGTGCAAAGAAAGTAATCAAAGAAAGCACGCCCCGCATCCGTCGAAACCCCGAGTTTTCCGGACTTGTCCGGGCGGCGAAAGAACTCGCTTCGCTCAGACACCTTTCGCCGACTTCCCCCGGCCAAGCCCGGAAAACTCGGCTCCGGCTGAGGGGATTGAAAAGCGTCGCGTAAGCGACTCGCGTTGGGTTGAATAGCCCTCCCCCACTGGTGGGGGAGGGTGGGGTGGGGGAGGGTGTCCAGTCCCCTCTGAGCCGCCGAGATTGGCCTGTCCGATTGGGGGAAGTCGGCGAGCACTGTCTGAGCCCGAAGGGCGAGTTGCGCAGCCGCCCAATCGGACAGGTCAAGCTCGGGAACCCGAAGAACGGCGAAGCGGGGTGTGTTTTCTTTGGTTACTTTCTTTGCACGAGCAAAGAAAGTAATGCGCCCCCGGGCGCCCCCGGCCTGAGCCGCGGGCAATGGCGTAACCGCATGGCCTAAGGCCACAAAGCCAGAATCACGCATTCAACAGCTCCCGCGCCAACGCCGCATCCTTACCGATCTGCGCCACCAGCGCGTCGAAGCTCGGAAACTTCACCTCGTCGCGCAGCTTGTGCAGGAACTCCACCCGCAGGTGGTGCCCGTACAGGTTGCGGTCCAGGTCGAAGAGATGGACTTCGAGCGTCGGATTGCCGTTCGGATGCACCGACGGCCGGGTGCCCAGGTTGGCGACCCCGGGCCAGTCGGGCGTCGCCAGCCCCTGCACCCGCACCGCGAACACGCCCTTGAGCGGCGGCCGGTTGTGCTTGAGCAAAATGTTCGCGGTCGGATAGCCGATCTTGCGGCCGATCTGGTCGCCGCCGACCACCCGGCCGGAGATGGAATAGGGCCGGCCGAGCAGCTGCGCCGCGCCGGCCATGTCGCCGCCGGCCAGGGCCTCGCGCACCGCGGTGGAGGAGGCGCGCTGGCCGGCCGCCTCGACCGTGTGCATGGCCTCGGCCTTGAAGCCGAACTTCTCGCCATAGACCATCAGCATGTCGAAATCGCCGGCCCGGCGGGCGCCGAAACGGAAGTCGTCGCCGACCAGAACGTAGCGGGCCTTCAGCCCGTCCACCAGGATGCGGCGCACGAAATCTTCCGGACTCAGGGCAGCGAAGGCCTTGCTGAAGCGGCAGACATGGACGTGGCCGACGCCCAGGCCCCTGAGGATCTCAAGCTTCTCGCGCAGGCTGGTCAGGCGGGTCGGCGCCGCGTCGGGCGTGAAGATCTCGCGCGGGTGCGGCTCGAAGGTAAGCACCGTGGGCAGGCCGCCGACCGCGGCGGCGCGCGCGGTCAGCCGGGCCAGCATGGCCTGGTGACCGAGATGGACGCCGTCGAAGTTGCCGATGGTGACGGCGTTGGGCCGAATGGCCGCCGGCCAGCCGTGGGTGATGATCATTGGTAACTATCTGCTTGAAAGGGCTGGATTTTAGCCGCCCGCGCGGGGGCGAGTCCATTCAGCTTGTCAGGCGGCCAGGCGTCTACCGGATCGTCGCGCCTGCCCGGGTGGGCCGTTCAGTGACTTTGCTCGTCAGGCTCGCCGCCTGAATTGATGGGGCCGGAAGCCGAGCAGCCACAGGGCCAGGAAATAACTCGTCGCGCCGGCCAGCACCAGGGCGCCGAGATGGCCGATGCGTGCGCCGGTGTGATAGACCAGCCAGCGCGCCTCGTCGAGCATGCCGAACCAGAGCACGACGGCCATCGCCGCCAGGGCCAGGGCCAGCTTGCCCAGGAAAACCGGCCAGCCCGGCTGCGGGTTGAAGATGCCATGCTTGCGCAGGTGGTAATACAGGATGCCGGCGTTCAGGCAGGCGCCCAGGCCGATGGCCAGGGCCAGGCCGGCGTGTTTGAGCTGCCAGACGAAGGCCAGGTTCATGGCCTGGGTGGCGAGCAGGGTGAACAGGGCGATCTTCACCGGGGTGCGGATGTTCTGGCGGGCATAGAAGCCGGGCGCCAGGACCTTGACCAGGATCAGGCCGAGCAGGCCGATCGAATAAGCGACCAGGGCCTGCCGGGTCATCTCGACATCATGGCCGGTGAATTCGCCGTGGTAGAACAGGGTGGCGATCAGCGGCACCGCCAGGATGCCCAGCGCCACCGCCGCCGGCGCCGCCAGCAGCAGGGTCATGCGCAGGCCCCAGTCGAGCAGCCTGGAGTACTCGCCGGGGTCGTTGTCGGCGTAATGCTTGGCCAGGGACGGCAGCAGGATGGTGCCCAGGGCGACGCCCAGCATGCCGGTGGGAAATTCCATCAGGCGGTCGGCGTAATAGAGCCAGGACACGCTGCCGCTGTCGAGGAAGGAGGCGAAGATGGTGTTGATGATCAGGGAGATCTGCGCCACCGAGACGCCCAGCGCGGCAGGCCCCATCAGCAGCAGGATGCGCCGCACGCCCTCGTCCTTCGGTGCCCAGTCCCAGCCCGGCAGCATGCCGATCTTCTTCAGGGCCGGGACCTGGATCGAGAGTTGCAGTATGCCGCCCAGGAAGGCGCCCCAGCCCAGCGCCAGCACCGGCGTATCGAACCAGGGTGCCGCGACGGCGGCCGCCAGGATCATCGCCACGTTGAGCAGGACCGGGGTGAAGGCGGGGATCTGGAACCGGCTCCAGGTGTTGAGGATGCCGCCGGCCAGCGACACCAGCGAGATGAACACGATGTAGGGGAAGACGATGCGGGTCAGCGCGACCGTCAGCTCGAACTTGTCCGGCGTCGTGGCGAAGCCGGGTGCGGAGATCAGCACGATCAGCGGCGCACCGAGGATGCCCAGGGCGGCGACGGCCATCAGGACCACGAACAGGATGGTGGCGACCCGGCCGACCAGGATGCGGGTGGCCTCCTCGCCGCGCCGGTTCTTGTATTCCGCCAGCACCGGCACGAAAGCCTGGGAGAAGGCGCCCTCGGCGAACAGCCGGCGCAGCAGGTTGGGCAGCTTGAAGGCGACGAAGAAGGCGTCGGTGGCGGCGCCGGCGCCGAAGGTGCGCGCAATGACCGCGTCGCGCACGAATCCGAGTATGCGCGACAGCAGAGTCATGGAACTGACCGCGGCGAGGGCTCTGAGCAGGTTCATTTATCTATTTGCGTAGGCGATCAGCGTGGCATGTTAGATCAAAGTGGATTCAACTTGCCATGCAAATCCGATCTGGGTATGATGCCCGGCTTTCCGCATCAACCCGAATATTTAGGAGTTGCCGACATGGCCAACACCGCTCAGGCGCGCAAGCGCGCCCGCCAGAACGACCAGCAGCGTGCGCACAACACCGCGCAGCGTTCCGAATACCGCACTGCCGTCAAGAAGGTGCGCAAGGCCATCCTGGCCGGCGACAAGTCCGCCGCCCAGGCCGCCTTGCAGGCTTCCATGAGTTCCATGGACAGCATCGCCGACAAGAAGATCGTGCACAAGAACAAGGCTGCCCGCCACAAGAGCCGCCTGTCCGCCGCCATCAAGGCGATGGCCTGATCTTGTCGTCGTTCCCGCGCCAGCGGGAAGACAGTCCAATGTTTGGACTCCCGCTTGCGCGGGAATGATTGAAGCGCACCGAGGGGCTGATGGCCCCTCTTCGCATTTCCATCCCCGCAAATCGTCCCGACGTTGTTCGGGCCGGTGGCTATAATCGCCGCCATCTATATCCGTGGAGCGCAGGCCATGACCCTCGATCGCGTATGTTCCGGCAAGGACGTCCCCAACGACTTCAACGTCGTCATCGAAATCCCGGCCCATGGCGAGCCGATCAAGTACGAAGTGGACAAGGCCACCGGTGCGATGTTCGTCGACCGCTTCATGTCCACTGCGATGCACTACCCGTGCAACTACGGCTACATCCCGCACACCCTGTCCGACGACGGCGACCCGGTCGACGTCCTGGTGATCACCCCGATCCCGCTGCTGACCGGCGTGGTGGTGCGTTGCCGCCCGGTCGGCATGCTGAAGATGGAAGACGAGGCCGGCATCGACGCCAAGCTGCTCGCCGTGCCGGTCGACAAGCTGACCAGCCTGTACCGCGACATCGAATCGCCGCGCGACCTGCCGGAATCGATCCTGCATCAGATCAGCCATTTCTTTGCCCACTACAAGGACCTGGAGGCCGGCAAGTGGGTCAAGGTCCAGGGCTGGGTCGGCGCGGCCGAGGCCAAGGCCGAGATCCTGGCCGGCGTCGAGCGCTATAACGCCGCCGCCGACAAACCGATGTTTTAGTGAGCGGTCAGCGATCAGCGTTCAGCCAAGGCGCTTTTAGCTGATCGCTGACAGCTTCCCTCATGAAAATCTGCATCGTCTCCGATTCCCATGACAACCGCCGCCTGCTCGAGCACGCGGTGGAGGATGCCCATGGCCGCGGCGTCGAGGCGGTGCTGCATTGCGGCGACATCGTCGCGCCGACCACGCTCAGGGTGCTGAAACGCTTCGGTCTGCCGGTCCATGCCATCCACGGCAACAACATGGGTGACATGCATGCCATGCACCAGTTGGCCCACGAGCCAGACAGTCCGGTGCGCTATCACGGCCAGGATGCCGTGGTGCATCTGGGCGGCCGCAGTATCTTCATGGTCCATTACCCGCACTATGCCCAAGGCATGGCGTTGACCGGCGATTACGACATCGTCTGTTGCGGCCACGACCATCGGGTCAGCGCGCGGCCGGTCGCCAACGTCAAGGGCGCCACCACCTGGCTGGTCAATCCGGGCACGGTGGGCGGCGTTGGCAAGGGACCGACCTATATCCTGGCCGACCTGGATACGCTGACCTTCGATATCTACGACGTGCCCACCGAACCGGGCGAGGCCTGCAACGTGCGGCCGGCCAGTGTGCACGTCTGATTTGACGT
>JBAZLW010000194.1:0-5414 GCA_041650095.1 Hydrogenophilaceae bacterium
GGCTTCATCCTCGGCTTTGCGTTTGGCTTCATCCTCGGCTTTGCGTTTGGCTTCCTCTTCGGCCTTGCGCCTGGCTTCCTCTTCGGCCTTGCGCCTGGCTTCCTCTTCGGCCTTGCGCCTGGCTTCTTCCGCGGCCTGACGCTTGGCTTCTTCGTCGGCCTTGCGCCTGGCTTCCTCTTCGGCCTTGCGTTTGGCCTCTTCCTCCGCTTTGCGGCGGGCTTCTTCTTCAGCCTTGCGTTTGGCCTCTTCCTCGGCCTCTCGCAAGGCGGTTTCGACCTTGGCAACGGTTTCCTGTGTCTTGTCTTCCGCCCGCCCATAGGCCGATTCGGCGGTGTGTACGGTTTTCAGTACCTCGGGCTGCAACAGGTCCTGGTCCTGCAGGACGACTTCGATGTGTCTGCGGGCATCGCCCGTGATGCCGCGTAGCCGTTCGGCGGCCGCCTTGACGTCGGCAAGTGCCTCGGCCGTGGTGCCGGACTGGAGCGCGGTTTCCGCGAGGCGCTCGATCTCCTGCAGTGCCTGCGCGACCTCATGGCCATGCCGGGTGATGATTTCGACGTTGTGCTGGGCCTCGTCCTGGCGCTTCTTGAAGGCGACTTCATAGCGCTGCAGGGCTTCCCGCGTCGCAGTCGTCGCCGCGCCGCAACTGTCATTGGCCTGGTTTGCCTGTTCGAGCGCATCGGCCTGGAGTAGATCCGGGGTCTTCAGGACGTCCTTAAGCCTGGACTGCAGATCAGCGGCCTGCCGCTGTAACTGACCGGCCTGGTTGCGGACCTCGTCCCTGGCCTCCTTGACGGTTTTTGTCTCGAGTACCTCGGCAACCCTGGCACCGAAGGCCGCCACGGCCTCAGTGAGCCCGGCCGTTTCCGCCGCTGCGGATTCCACCTTTTGGCGCGCTTCCTCCTCGGCCTTGAACTGGGCTGCCTCGGCGCGTTGCAGTTCTTCCTCCGCCCGACGCATCTCCTCCTCGGCCTTGCGTCGGGCCTCTTCGGCCTTGCGTCGGATATCCTCGATCCGGTTGCTACCGGTGCCGCCGCTGGCGGTCGCCTCGGCCGCATGCGTGCCGGTCTGGGTGGTTTCGCTGCGGCGCAGCTTGTTGAGCTTGATTTGCGCCAGTTCCGAGTAGTGGCCCTGGGGATACTTTTTCAGGTAGATATCGAAGTCATCGGTGTCCGTGCTGTCCTTGATGCTGCGCCAGAACTCGATCTCGATGTCGTTTTCGCCCTGGTTGGCGGTGCGCCCGGCCAGACCGGTGGCCTCGACCGCCGCCGTGCGCGCGGTCTGGTCGGCGGCCTGGGTCGCCGACATGACGTCGCTCAGCTTGATGACGCGGGTGGCCTCGGCGTCGTCGTCCTCCTTGCCCATGCCGGCGGCCGCACGCAGGGCTTCGATGAACGCTCCGGCGTTGGCGTAGCGGTCTTCCGGCCGTTTGGCCATGGCGCGGGCGACGACCTGTTCGAGCTGGGGCGTGACCTGGGGATTGAGACTCGACGGTTTCGGCGGCTCTTCGGCGAGCACCTTGTGCATCACCGCCACCATGCTGCCGGTGAAGGGTTTCTCGCCGGTCAGAAACTGGTACAGGATGACTCCGCACGAGTAGAGATCGGAGCGGTTGTCGACCGACTCGCCCTTGATCTGTTCGGGCGACATGTAGCTGGGGGTGCCCAGTACCGTGCCGGCATGGGTCTTGTGGGTGCTGTCGATGCGGGCGATGCCGAAGTCGCCCAGCTTGACCATGCCGTTATCGGTAATGAACAGGTTGGCCGGCTTGATGTCGCGGTGGATGACGCCGCGGTCATGGGAATAGCCCAGGGCTTCGAGCAGCTGGCCCATGATGTGCACGGTCTGCTTGATCGGGAATTTCTGTCCGGAATCGAGATAGGACTTGAGTTCCTTGCCCTGGACGTATTCCATCACGATGTAGGCGAGGCTTTGTTCCTCGCCGTAGTCGTAGATGCCGACGATGTTGGGGTGGTTGAGCTTGCCGGCGGCCTTGGCTTCGACCTTGAACCGGCGCGAGTGCTCCTCGGCCTCTTCCGGGTCCAGTTCGTCGACGCGGATCGTCTTGATGGCTACCGTGCGCTCGATGACCGGATCGAAGCCTTCATAGACGATACCCATCGCGCCCTTGCCGAGGACGCGGACGATCTTGTATTTGCCGAGTTGCTCGGGTGTACTCACAGGCCTTGACCGCTATTCAGGGATGCCCGGCCGGGATGCAATCAATCCGCCTCCGAGCCAAGTGCCGTAAGGGTATCAGGTTGTAGCCCGCATTGCGCCCATTCGCCGGTCAGATAGGCCGGGAACAGGGTGCGCTCCGGCAGCCGGTCGCTGACGACATAACAGGCCGGCATCGCTTCGGTGCCCCAGGTATGCCAGTAGGACACCGGCTGCTTGGGCGAGGCCGGCCGGGTGGCGGCAATGCGGGCCAAGGTGCCGGGTGGCATCTCGTCTGGCAGGATGTATACCCCCCGGGTGACGGGTTGGCCCGAGGCCGGCATGGCGGTTTCCGGCAGGTCGAGCGGCAACAGCGCCAGGGCCTGATCGAGTTGTTCGAGGCTTACGCGGGGATCGAGCGCGCGCAAGGCCGTATCCTCGACCTGGGCCAGCCAGCCCTCATGGGAGAACAGCAGGGCCGGGTTGCTCAGCTTGGGCGGTACCGGTACCGCGACGGTCAACGGGAAATGGCGGCCGACCCGGTCCACGCTGGGGAACCAGAGGCCGAGCCAGCCATGGCTGCCGCAGGCGCCGGGGGAGATCAGGAAACGCCAGACCGGTCCCACCAGATAGGTCTCCAGCCAGCGCTCGCCGAGCTCTGCCCGTGCGGTGCCGACGCCTTCCTGCAGCCAGTTGTCCCAGCACTCGATGAAGTCGTAAGGCAGTCGACGCGAGATGAAGTCGCCCTGGCTGGGGATCTTGCCAACGAATCCGGGGATGAATGCCATCAGGGAACCCTTAGCTTGGGCAGCTGAACTGGTTGAGTTCGCGCAGTCGGAACGGGTTGCGCACGCTGGAACCACGCAGCTCGAAGGTGGCCTTGCGGCCGTCGAGGTTGAAGGTCAGGCGGTAGCGGTCGGATTGTCCGCCCTCGATCTGGGCCATGTCGAGCAGGCGGAACAAGGCCCAGGGGCCGTCGGCGGAAAGGGTGGTGGTACCGGTGGCGAGCTTGATCTGGTTGCCGGGGTTCAGGCTGGGCCAGACCAGGCGGGTGGCGGTCGGACGGCCGTTGCGAAAGCTGACCGTCTGGCCCTCGTTGGTCAGGGTGACCTCGCCGAGGCCGTCGTCCAGCTTGATCAGGTGCAACTCCGCCGAGGCGGTGGGGTTGGGGCTGCCGCCGGGAAAGAATGCGTCGCGGATGATGCTGGCGCGCTGGAACTGGGCCACCGTGCCGGCCGAGACGCTGCTTACGCCTTCAGCCAGGCTGATGGGTTTCCAGGTCGACCCGGTGGCATCGACGAAGCCTTGCAGGTTGGTGCGAAAAAACTGGTCCAGGGTGCCTCCCGGCCCGAACAACCGGGCAAAGTCACCCAAGGCGACATCCCGTGAACTGCTGCGCGCGAAAGGGTAACGGCCCCCGATCGCCTGTTTGCAGAAGTCGCCGACGCCGCCGGCCATGGCCTTTTTCAGGCCTTGCTGGGCCGACGCAGCGGCCTGGCCGGTGGTGCGCGAGATCAGGCTTTCCAGCAGGTTACGGGCCGGTGGCGGCAACTGGTCGGCCTCGCTCTTGATGCGGGCGAGCATCATCGAGTCGGTGGGCGGCGGGGCGCCGCGCTTGATCGCCTCGTCGGTCGCCCGGAGCTGGATCTCGTATTCCTTGAGCAGGTTGAGCACGGCATCGATGGGGGCCGGTGCGCCCTGGACCAGGTTGCGCAGTTGCTCGAAATGGCGGTCGACGGCTGCCTCGGGGTGTGCATCGACCACGGCGGTCGGGGTGATCCTGGAGGTATCGGCTCCAAGTATGCGGTCCACTGTCTGGCGCATCCGGTTCATGACCTGGCCGGTGGCCTGCTGGGTCGCGGCCTGGCCGGTGCTGGGTGGTGGCGCCAGGGTGGTTTCCCGGGCCACGGCCATGATCAGCAACTTCAGGGGCGAGTCGTTGGAGGAGAGCATGGAGATGGTCTGGATGCTCTGCGCCAGGCTGTTCGCCGGCACCAGCCTGAGGTCGCCGAGCATCTCATCCCAGACCCGGATGTAGTCGGATAGATAGAGACGCTGCACTTCCGTCTTGATCAGTTGTGCGCTCTGGTTGCTGCCGCCGGCATACTTCGGCCCGAACACCCAGGATTCCTCCTCGGCCAACTGCTTGACGATGGTGTCGGCGCTACCCGGGAAGACGCTCTTGAAGCCCTTGACGCTGTACAGCCCCGGTACGCCTTCGGTGAGCGGCTTGCCACTGGCTCGGGTGAATACCAGCGGGGCGGAGGGGCCGGCGGCATCGCTGATCCGGAAATCCGGCAAGTCGCCGCCGCCGCCGAGCAGCTTCAGGCGCGAATAGGCGCGCTGAGACAGGGGCGAGGCGGCCAGGGCGCGGCGTGCCTCCTCGACCAGGTTGCCATCGAGCGGCAGGACCATCTCGATGGGTTGCTGACTGAGGGCGGCATGGAGATGGTAGGCCAGGTTGCTGCGGTCGGCCTCGCTGATCTCGCGTGGCAGGGTGCGCAGCCAGTCGGCCTTGATCCAGGCCTCGGCCGCGTCGACGTCGAGGTGCTTGGCGTCGTACAGCATGAGGTAGGTCTTCAGGGCCTCGTAGCGGATATCCGGGTTGTCGGCATCGCGGACCTGTTGTTCCAGGCGCAGTGCGATCCGGGGCAGCAGGGTGTCGCGCAGCAGGTTGAAATAGGCCGTGGTCGCCTGGGCGCCCAGCTTGTCGCCCTGGTAGAGGCCGAGACCGAGGGTCAGGGGAACGCCCTGCTCGCGCTGGCCATAGCCGGACGGCAGGTCGCGCACGGCATTGAGAGCAGGCAGGATATCGGCCAGGCTGCCCTCCAGCGAAGGCGGCAACTGGGCCACCTGCTTCTTGATCTCGACCGCCTGGGCGTCGATCGCATGGACCAGGGTCTGGTTGCGGAAATAGCTCACCATCCAGCCGGCGATCAGCAGTATGGCCAGAAGGCCGGCGACACCGTAGCTGGCCAGCAGGATCCGCTTGTTGCGTTTCTCGATGCGTTCGCTCTGACCGGTCAGGTCGGATTCGGCGAAGGCGACCTCGCGCAGCATCCGGGTGATGAAATAGCTCTTGCCGGAACTGGCGGCTGGCGGCAGGACCTCGCGCTCGATGCCGAAGGCACGCGACAGGGTGCCCAGCACGCGGTCGATCGGGCTGCCTTCCTGGGTGCCGCTGGTGAAGTACACCCCGCGCAGCATGGCCTGTTCCTCGAACGCCGAGTTGCCGAAGACCTCATTCAGGAAGGTGC
>JBAZLW010000195.1:0-5412 GCA_041650095.1 Hydrogenophilaceae bacterium
TGCGGCCTTGGTGGCGACCGCAAGCGCTGCGACCCGCTGTGGCGCGGCCAGGGTCGGTGACCGTTCAGCAGGCGCCGCCGGGATAGGCAGGACTGCCGGTGTGGCCAGCGGGGTCGGCCGTACCACACCGGCCGCCGGGGTCTCCGCCCCGAACACAACGGGGGGGGCCATGACCAGGACAGTGCCCTCCTCCGCACTGCCACCCAGTGCCCCGCTACGGGATTCGTTCAGCCAGATCCAGGCCACGGCGGACGAGGCCAGCAGCATGATGCCGGTCAGGGAGATTTGGGGCAGGTTGCGCCAGATGAAGCGGCGCAGCGGGGTGTCGCCTACCCGCTGCGGCAGCGGAACCCGCACCCTGGGAGCCGGTCGGGGCGCCACTGCCTGGTGGCCGCCAGGCAGGCACGCCGCAGCACGGGATTCGTCATAGCGCCGGCGCAGGTCCGGATCCCGCAGGGTGGCATTGGCCTGGTTCACGCGCAGTGCGGCGGCGGCCTGCCAATCGTGGTCGAAATTGACCCGGTCAGGATGCAGCAGACGCATGAGCAGCCGGTAATTCTCCCGGACCCGCTCATCGTTCGCCGCCGAGGTCAGGCCATGCATGCGGTAATAGTCGGCGCCGGGCGCCAGCAGCACCTGCTCGATGTAGAAACGGGCCGCGGCGCGCATCTCCTCGGCCTGGACCGGGATATCGATCTCGACCGCCATGCCGTTGGCCAGGCGCAGTAGCGGTTCGTGGTTGCCCCGGAGCGGCACAGCCGGGTCGCGCAGATCGGGAAAGCGCGCCGGCTGCCGGTAAAAGGCCAGGGCCGTCTCCAGGAGGCTGCGTGGGCTCATGTTCCGGATCAGCCGGTCAGGCGGGCTTGCTGTTCCGTAGCACCCTGATAGTAGTAGTAATAGCTGTTGTAGTAGCCGTAGCCGCGGCCGCCGGCCTCCACCTTGGTGAGGATACCGCCCAAGAGACGGGTGTGGGCGGCGCGCAGGCGCTTGATGGCGTCGCGGGCGAAACCCTTGCGGGTGGACTCGGACTCGATGACCATGGCGGTGGCCTGGCTCAGGTTGCCGAGCAGAAGGGCGTCGGCGAGGCCGAGCACGGGCGGGCCGTCGATGATCACCTGGTCGAACTTCTCGGTGGCCAGGCTGAGCAGCGAGGCCATCTTGGCACTGGCCAGCAGTTCGGCTGGGTTGGGCGGCAGCGGCCCGGCCGGAATCAGAAACAGGTTGGGCACCCCGGTATGGCAGGTGATGTCGACCGCCTGGGCGTCGCCTGCAAGCAGGTTGGTGAGTCCCTTTTCGTTGCCAGTACCCAGCTTCTTGTGCAGCGAGGCCTTGCGCAGGTCGGCGTCGATCAGCAGGACGTTCTTGCCGGTCTGGGCCAGGGAGATGCCCAGGCTGATGCTGGTGGTGCTCTTGCCCTCGCCCATCGAGGCGCTGGTGATCATGAGCACCTTGGGCACGCCGGACGGGGTGGAGAATTGCAGCGCCGTGCGCAGGGAGCGGTAGGCTTCGGCGAAGCCCGAGCGGGTATCGTTGATCGACTCGAACGACAGGTCCTGGTCCGGATTGGCGGGCTTCTTCAGCATCGGGATGATCCCCAGCACGGGCAGACCCAAGCCCCGTTCGACATCCTCGGCGTGCTTGATGGTGTCGTCCAGATGTTCGAACAGCAAGGCCAGGCCGATGCCGCCGAACAGGCCCAGGAAGGCGCCGATCATCAGGTTGAGCAGCAGCTTGGGTTTGAACGGCCGGTTGGGGGTCTCGGCCTTGTCGACCACGGAGATGTTGTTGAGACCGACGCCGCCCGCCACGCCGACTTCCTTCATGCGCTGCAGCAGGCCCTCGTAGAGCTGCCGGTTGGTGTCGGCCTCGCGTAGCAGAATGCCGTACTGCACGCTGCGGTCCTGCAGGTTGAGCATGCCGGCCTTGGCCTTTTGCAACTCGGCCGAGATCATTTCTTCCTTGGCCTTGGCGGCCTGGTAGGTGATGGTGATGGCCGAGCTCACGTTATTGATCTCGTCATTGATCCTGGCCTGCACCTCGGCGATCTGGGCCTCAAGCTGCAACATTTTGGGATAGCTGGGCTTGTAGACCTTGAGGCCATCCTGGTAATCCCCCTCCAGCTTGGCCTTGGATTGCTTGAGGTTCTGGATGGTCGGATTCTGCAACACATCCGGGATGCCCTGGTTGCGGGTACTTTTCAACTGGCGGTAGATGGACTCGGCCTGGATGCGTTCCTGCTGGGCCTTGGCCAGGCCGATGGTGTATTCCTGCAAGGTCTGGCTGTCGACGCTGGACTGCTTGTCGTCCAGCCGGATGATTTCCTTGTCGCGGGCGAACTGGTTGAGCGCCCGCTCCGAGTCTTCCAGCTTGACCCGGACCTGTTCCAGCCGCTCCTGCAGGAAGGTGGTGGCGTAGGACGAGGCATCCATGCGCCGTTCCAGATTGAGCGAGATGTAGGACTGGGCCAGGGCATTGACGATGCGGGCGGCCAACTGGGGATCGGTGCTTTCGTAATACACCTTGATCAGGCGCGAGTTGCGCACCGGCTCGATGGTCAGGTTAGCCAGGAACTGGCCGACCAGGGGCGATTCCAGGCCGGCATTCTGGCGCACCAGGTCCTTCGCCTGCTGGTCCGACGCTTTGGCGAGGCCCGGCAGGCTGTCGGATTTCTGGGCAAAGGTGGGATTGCTGGCCAGGTTCAACTGGTCGATGACCCGCTGCGCCAAGGTGCGGCTCTTCAGCAGTTCGTACTGGGTCTGGTAGAAGTCGCGCGAGTCGCCCGTGGACTCGTTGGGGGTGACCTGCTGGACATCCATCACCTTGGCCTCCTGGCGCTCGACCTGGAGGGTGAGGCTGGCACGATAGATGCGGGTCATCAGCATGGTGCCCACTGCCACCGCCAGCAGGACGATGGTGAAAAAGGCCAGTACGGTGCCCTTGCGCTTGACGATGATGTCCCAGTAGTGGCGCAGGTCGATGGTGTCCTCGTCCTCCATTGCCTGGGCGGGCGTCAGTACTTGGGTGCTGAGCGGGGTGTCCTGGTGCGGGACTGGAAGCCCGGCATTGACGGCGGGGAAGGCGGGGTTGGTCATGGGGATCGGAATCGGTTGGTTTGGTAGCCGTCAGCACTGGCGCTGAGTCGTCTTATCTCAAGGTGCCGAACGAGATGAAGCCACGGATCGTTTCGACGAAGGAGCGGACCTCATTGGTGCCCACCACCACGATGTCGTTGTTCTGCAGGACCGGGTCGAGCAGCTTGCCGGTGCGGACATCTTCTAGATCGTAGGAAGTCATCTGTCGTTTGCCGTCATTGGCCAGCCGGAATACGCTGACATTGTCGTCGCCTAGCCTGGTCAGGCCGCCGGACAGGGCCAGCGCCTGGAGCAACGTGGTCTGGCCGGTGATGGGATAGATGCCCGCCTTTTGCACCTGGCCTTCCACAGTGACCCGCTGGCTGGTGAATTCCTTGATGAACACGCTGACCTGGGGATCCTGCAGAAAGTTTTCCTGGAGCTTGGCGGCAATGCGGGCTTCCAGTTCGGTGGCGGTCAGCCCTGCCACGGACACCATTCCGATCAGCGGCAAGGTGATCTGGCCGCGGGAATTCACCCGTACCGTGCGGTTCAGTTCCTGTACCTGGAACACGGTGATTTCAAGCAGGTCGTTGGCACCGACACGGTATTCCTCTTCCTGTGCCAGTGGAGGCGCTTGCAGGGCGGCAACAGGCTTTTTTTCCTTGGCCGCAGGCTGAGTAGCCACGCCAGCAGGCTGCTGCTGGTAGCCAGCGGCACTGAAATCGGATTCAGCCCTGAGCGGGGCCGCGACCAATAGGGCAAGCATGAGAATTACACGCACGGCTTTCATCGACTACCCATCATAAAGTTCTCCCGGCCATTGCGCTCCCGTCCGGGAACATGTGGCTATTTTTTGTTAAACCAACGCGAAAACAGACCTTTCGCCTCGGCTGCAGCACGGCGGCTTGGCGCCGGTACCTCCCCGCTTGCGCGGTTTTCCAGTATACAAGCCGGCCTCTCGCCGATCAATCGCGCCGCCTCCTCCCGGCCGACCCAGCGCCGGGCAACCTCCACCCCCTCGGCCAGCAGGGGCGCACGGCGGCCGACGCCGTGCGCATCGCTGGCAAGGATATGCACCAATCCTTCGTCCAGCATGCGCTCACCCCAGTAGCGCGCCTCCGAGCCGAATCCGCCGGTCAGGCTGCCTGAGGTGATCTGCATCCAGGCGCCGCCCTTGACCAGGCGGCCGAAGGACTCATAGTGGTCGCCGATCCAGGTCAGCCGTTCCGGGTGGGTAATGACAGGGACATAACCGGCCGCCACGATCTCGAACACGGCGGCCTCGAATCCAGGTGGCACCACGTGGTGGGCGGGTTCCAGGAGCAGATAGGCGGAACCGGCCAAGGTGGGGATTTCGCCAGCGCGCAAACGGCCAAGCAGGCCCGGTACCAGGTGGGTATCCGCCCCGGCCACCAACTGGAGCGGGATTCCAGCCTCGGCCAGAGCCTGGCGGAGCGCGGCGATGGCGGCCTCGATGCCGGTGCGTTCATTCTCGAACATGCCCGGATAGATATGGGGCGTGCAGGCCATGACCCTGATGCCGTCCGCGACAGCCATCCTGGCCATGGCCAGGGAGGTCTCCAGGTCCGGCGAACCGTCGTCGATACCCGGCAGGATATGGCTGTGCAGATCGATCATCGGCCTTCGCCCGAGCCCGGTCGGCTGGCCATATTGAAATCCGCCCAGCGCCAGGGGGCGGGCGAATCCTGCTTGATTGCACTGCTGGGCGGCATCGTTTCGGGCAAGTGTGGCGTCTGGGCAGGCAGTTTATCACCCAATGCCGGGTACATTTTCAACACCCGCCGGTCTGGGCATCGGACGCGCAGCGGGGTCACTCCCGGGCTCTGCCGTCACTGCGAGTGCAGCGCGGCAGTCCAGGTGTTGGAGGCGCCTGCGATGGATGCGGTCTGAACTGGATTGCCGCGTCGGCTGCGCCTCCTCGCAATGACGTCACTGCGAGCGCAGCGCGGCAGTCCAGGGGGCGAAAGACCAGGCCGGAGTGACTCGGACGGAGAGTCCGTCACGCAGCCAGATGGGTTGAAGCTGTATGTGGCGGAGAGGGCGGGATTCGAACCCGCGGTAGGCTATTGACCTACACACGCTTTCCAGGCGTGCGACTTAAACCGCTCATCCACCTCTCCGAAGGGGCGCAAGAATACCCGCTTCGGCCAGGTCGGGCAAGGTTAGAATGCGCTCCCGGCATCCTTACTTACGCAAGTTTCTTCCTGACATGAATTTCAAGCTCATCCTGCGCGGCCTGGCCGTGTTGTTGTCGCTGGCCGCAATCGGGTTTCTGGTCCAGTGGTCCGGCCTGGGCGACATGCTGGACCAGGGCTGG
>JBAZLW010000196.1:0-5361 GCA_041650095.1 Hydrogenophilaceae bacterium
CTGCCAGGGTTGTGGCACATCACGCAATACTGCACATCGACCCGGCCGCCGCCGTGCAGGGCGAGCTGGTTGTGGCAGGTATTGCAGTTGTCGATGTTCGCCATGACGCGGGTTTCCGTGGCCGGATTGGTCAGTGCGACCGACTCGTAGCAGCCATCCACGTTGGTGCAACCCGTGGTGTAGGGAACGAACTTGAAGTCGTAGTAGGGATTGACCTTTACCGTTGCACCGGCCGCATTGGTGTAGCTCAACTGCAGGGCAACGCGGTGGGTACGGCTGGGCTCGAAGACCACGCCATTGGTCTTCACGCTATTGGCATTGAAGGTTGGATCTCGAATATCGGTCGAGAAGGTGTAGGTGTAATAGCCGTCGGTGGCGTTGTATGCCAGGGTGCCAAGGCCATTCTTGTCCTTGGGATCGGTCGTGGCCTGGAGGGCACTGGCCAACACCGGCGTGCCGTCAGGGCCCACGTTGTTGGGCGAGCTCGCCGTCGACTCAGTCTTGTAGATGTAGTTCACCCACTGGTCCGGATTGCCGTTCGTGCCCGGCACCAGCTTGGCGATGGCCACGCTGAGGTTGGCGGTGGTCAAACCGGTTTTGACCGCGCCATCCGAAAATACCGTGAATCTGATCTGAAGCGGGCTGGCCGTTTGCGCCATCGGCAAGCCGGCAAGCTGAAGAACCGAGAAACCGGCCCACGAGTTGCTCGAAGTGTCGTTGCCGGAGACGGCGGCTGCCGCCAGGATCGCGTCCGCCACCGAAACCGTCGAGGAGCTTGATCCACCGCCACCGCCACCGCCGCAACCGGCGAGCACGGCAGCCAGAAGGGCGGCAAGCCCCAGGCGACCCATAGTCAAAAATTTCAAGGTATTCATGTTCCCCTCCTACTCGGTTCTTCCAAAGTGCCGGCGCCTCATGCGCTGACACACCCTGCGGCATTCATTTCTACAGCGAGTCGTTATCAGCCGAAGGCATCGGCCATGACGTTTCTGAGCCAGCCGTCGGCGTATTCGGCCTCGAGCTTGCGGTAGATCGGTGGTACCGGCGACTTGTCCGGCATCGCCATCGGCGAGACGCCGCTGCCTTCCTTGATGTACTTGAAGGTGCCGTCCACCACCCGATACTGGTGCGCCACCGAGAAGCCGTAGTCATCCCCCACGATGCTGTAGCAGGTGTTCGCGTAGTACGGCTGCGGCGTCGGCAGGCCGTTGATCTTGGCCACGATCGCCGCCGCCGCCACCTTGGCCTGGGTCATCGCTATGTGCGCCGATTTCGGCATGTCGAAGTTGGCGTTCGGGTTGCCGTAGAGGGCCATCTCGCCCGCCACACAGCTGTCGCCGATGGTGTAGATGTTCTCGTCCTCGGCCGAGGCCATGGTCATCGGTACCACCTTGCACCAGCCGTCCGCCTTGGCCAGATCCGTGGCAACCGCAATCTTGCCGGCCTTGTGCGCCGGGATGATGTTGAGCACGTCGGCCTTCAGGTCGACAAAGTCGGACGAGACCGTCTTGGTCTTGGCGTCCAGCTTGATGACCTTGCCGCCTTCCGCGCCCTTCACCCACTCGATCATGCCGTTGCCGCCCAGGCCGTCCTTCTCCCAGCCGTACATCGCCTTCCAGGCCTGGTTGAACAGCCCCTTCTTGGAGTGCGAGTCGTTGGCGTCCATGATGATGACCTTGCACTTGGTCTTGCCGCTGTGCTTGAAGTAGCTCGCCGCCAGCGAGGCGCGCTCGTACGGGCCGGGCGGGCAGCGGAACGGGCCCTTGGGCACCACAATGACGAACTTGCCGCCGTCCGGCATGGCCATGAGCTGCTTCTTCAGGATCAGGGTCTGCTCCCCGGCCTTCCAGGCGTGCGGGATTTCTTCAATGAGGGATTCGGAATAGCCCTCGATGGTGTTGTAATGGAATTCAATGCCGGGCGACATGACCAGGGCGTCGTAGTCCAGTTTCTTGCCGCCCTGGGTGGTCACTACCTTCTTGGCCCGGTCCACGCCGAGCACCAGGTCTTGCAGCACGTTGACGCCGCGCTTCTTCAGACCGTCATAGCCCATCTGCAGGGTCTTGATGTCGCGATGGCCGGAGATCACTTCGTTGGATAACGGGCAGGAGGTGTAGACCGCATTCGGTTCGATCAGGGTGACTTCGATGCCCGCATCGAGCAGCTTGACGTACTTGGCGGCGGTGGCGCCGCCGTAGCCGCCGCCAATCACGATGACGCGGGCCTTGGCCTTGGCGTGCGCAAGGGTCGGAACGCTGAGGGCAGAGACGGAGGTGGCCGCAGCCAGGGCCTTGATGAATTGACGACGATTGATTTGGCTCATGTTCTTTCCCTCTCTCACTTGCTCTGGGCACCGAAGTACTGGGCGGCGGTCGGGATGTCGCCCGCCTCCATCTTGCGGGCGTTCTTGATCATCTTCTTGTGCACCATCTGGAAGCCTTCGTCCCGGTACTTCATCAGTTCCAGTTCCAGGTACTTGGCCCATTGGCCGTTCAGCATCGGGGTGTCCTTGTCGTCCGGTTCGCCACCCGTGGCGCCATGGCAGCTCTCGCAACGCTCGGTGGCTTCCTTGCCCTTGGCCAGGATGTCTTTCGAGGCCTTCTGCACCACCGGTGTCCACGGCAGCTTGGCAAAGTAGGTGGCCAGGCCGGCAATCTCTTCGTCGGTGTAGCCGCTGATCAGACGGGTCATGTTGGCAGAGGCCCGCGCACCGCTCTTCCATTCCATCATGACGGTCTTCAGGTAGTCCGCCGATAGACCCGCTATCGACGGCATCGATTGACCCACGCTCACCCCGTTGGTCCCGTGGCAGCCGTAGCACGTCCGCGCCAGCCCTTCAATGTTGTCGCCCGCATGGACAGGGGCCACGAAGAACAGACCGGACAGCGCAAAGGCCATTTGCAATTTGTTACGCATCGCTCGCTCCTGGAAAAGGACTGCTCATGGAGGCGCGAAAAAGCCTCTATCGGCAGCATGGGAACGATGGTACTTAGGACCGGGAAAGCCAATCCTTGATGGCTATCAACTTTTTGCGATTCCGTGACTAAAAAACCGGCCGGTCGGCGGCCTTGCGCCGCCCTGGAATCAGACTGGATCGACCGCCTTCAGTTCGGCCACGCGCGCATGGTTGCCGTTGCGCTCCAGCCATTTGCGTATCCGTGCCGCATCACCGATCCGGGAAAATTTGCCCCATGAATCGAGCAGCACCATGATCACTGGGCGATCATTGATATTGGCCTGCATGACCAGACAGTGGCCGGCCTCGTTGATGAAGCCGGTCTTGGACACGCCGATGTCCCAGCCCGGATTGCGGGTCAGGGCGTTGGTGTTGTTGAAGGCGACATGGCGCATTACCTCGCGCGACACCCGGCGCACCTTGCCATGCTCCCGGACCCGAACCACCTGGCGGCCGGGCACGGTGATGCCATACTGGCCGGTGCTGGTGATCTGGCGGATCATCGGATAGCTGTAGGCGGCATTGACCAGCTTGGCGAGATCGGCCGCGGTGGAGCGGTTGCCGCTGTCCAGGCCGGTGCCGTCGACGAACCAGGTATGGGTCATGCCGAGTGCCACCGCCTTGCGGTTCATCGCCCTGATGAAGGCCTCGCGGCCACCCGGGTAGTTGCGCGAGAGCGCAGCGGCCGCCCGGTTCTCCGAAGCGATCAGGGCCAGGTGCAGCATCTCCTCTCGGCTCAGCGTGGTGCCCAAAGCCAGGCGCGAGCTGGAATTCTTGAGCCGGTCGACGTCTTCCATGCCGACAACGATCTCTTCCGACATGGCCAGGCCGGCATCCAGCACCACCATCGAGGTCATCAGCTTGGTGATCGAGGCGATCGGTGTCGCCACGTCGGGATTCTTGGCGTACAGCGCCTCGCCGGTCTGCTGGTCGAGGACCAGCACGGCAGCGGAACGCAGTTGCAGATCGCCGCTCTCGGCGATGCCGTATTCGATCTGCATGGGCACCTGGGCCAGGGAGTGACTGGGCCTCAGCCTGGATTCGCCAGCCTCGCTGACGACCCGTTTATGCCGCGCCTTGGCCTTGATCCGCTTGGCCTTCCTGGTGCTGACCTTTTTCTTCTTGCTGCCTGCCTTGGCCTTATGCGTCGTCTTGCCGGCATGTGTCCTGTGGCTGGACGACACGTGCTCGGCCGCCAGCGCCATCGGGGCCGCTGTGGCGAGCATGATCGATATGAAGTAGGCGAGCAGTCTTTTCACTGTCTTTCCGGTGGGTAAATCATGCATTCAACGTAGCAGTTATCGACAGTTACCGTCATAACTTTAGAAAAAGCTTTAACAATCATCAACCCTTGCGTCCGAGCAGGCCTTCCAGACTCTTCATCAGGTCGCCCGGCAGCAGAACGGTCTTGCTGCCCGGGGCCGAGGCCATTGCCTTGATCGAGGAGATGTACTTCTCGCCCAGGATGAACATGGCCGGCAATTCCTTCTCGGGTATGGCGGCCGCGATGCGTCGGATCGCCTCGGCCGAGGCCTCGGCCATGCGGATCTGCGCCTCGGCATCGCGTATGGCCGACTCCAGCCGGGCCTCGGCCTCAAGGATGGCGGCCTGCTTGTCGCCCTCGGCCTTGGTCACCGTCGCCTTCCGTTCCCGTTCCGCGGCAGCCTGCATCTCCATCGATTTCTGCATGGTCGACGATGGCGAGATGTCCTGGATCTCGACCGACTTCAGGGTCAGACCCCAGTCGGCCGCATCGTCGGCGATGGCGGCCTTCAGCTTGGCCTTGATCTGGTCGCGGCTGGACAGGGCCTGGTCCAGGTCCATGTCGCCGATGATGGCGCGCAGGTTGGTCTGCACCAGGTTCATCACGGCCAACTGGAAGTTGGTCACGCCGTAGACCGCGCTCTGGGTGTCGGTCACCTTGACGAAGGCGATGGCGTTGGTCACCAGCACGGCGTTGTCGCGGGTGATCACCTCCTGCTGCGGGATGTCCAGGATCAGGTCCTTGGTGATGACCTTGTAGGCCAGGTTGTCGATGTAGGGAATCAGCACATGCAGGCCCGGCATCAGGGTCTTCAGGTACTTGCCCAGCCGCTCGACCACCCACTCCTCGCCCTGCGGCACGATCCGCACGCCCTTCCAGAGGGTGACGAAGAGAAATACGATCAATACGATGGAAACGATCTCGCCACCCATGTCAGCCTCCCATTTTCTCAACTTTCAGGGTCTGCCCAAGCACATCGACCACCCGGGCCTTCTCGCCCGCGGCAATGGGCGCGTCGGCCACCACCGGCCAACGATCGGAGCCCAATACCGGGCGCTGGAACAGAATTTCACCGTGGCCGGTCTCGGTCACCGGCCGGGTCAGCAGGCCGGCGATGCCGATCACGCCCTCCTTGGCCTGG
>JBAZLW010000197.1:0-5357 GCA_041650095.1 Hydrogenophilaceae bacterium
GCTGGTCAGGTCCTGCATGCCGGTGATCAGGATGGCGGTAGGATCGCGATCGTCCTCGGCTTCGCCGGTCGTCATGGCGGCTGCTTCCTCGGCGGCAGCCGCCGTGCCCGCGGCGGCCGCGTTTTCTTCATCGCCCGGTTCCGGACGCCTGAGCAGCCGGGTCAGCATGGGGCTTGCGTGTACGTCGACCTGGAGCAGGGCGGCTTCTTTTTCCATGACCGCCCCGGCCTGGTGGACCAGTTCTTCCAGATCGTCGGTCTGCAGGTGGATAACCTGGCCATAGCGTTTCAGCAGGTCGGCATAGGCCGCTTTCGCAGCCTCCGGTTCCGAGTCGCGGGTGGCGACGTAGAGGTCGCGCGCCAGGTTGGCCATGACCTGCAGTTTCGGCACATCGCTCGACACCGTCTTGGCCGAACTGGCCGGCAGCGGCGCCATGCCCTGCAACAGGTTGGCCGGCAGGTGCCAGTGACGGCCGATGGCCTGGCCGAAATCGTCATAGGAAATCCCGAATACCCGGCGCGCGGCGACGGTCTCGGTCAGGCCCTGTTCGGTGACCAGTTTCTCGACCTGTTTCGATTTGTCGTAGAAATGCAGCCGGCACATCATCCGGCCCAGGTTGCGGAACAGCGAGCAGATCAGCGTTTCCTCACCGTCGCGCAAACCGGCGCGGGTGGCCATGGCGCGGCCAAGCACGCCGCAATAGAAGCTCTCTACCGCCTCGGACTTGAGCTCGCCGGCCTGGGCGTGGTTGGCCAGATGGTCGAACAGCATCAGCGACAGGGCGGCGTCGCGTACCGTGTCATAGCCGAGGATGACGATGGCCCGCGACACCGTGCTCACCGCGTCGGCGCCGCGCTGCTTGTAGTGGACCGAGTTGACCACCCGGAGCAGCTTGTTGGTCAGCGCGACGTCCTTGAGGATGGATTCGGTCAGTTCGTCGGCACGGCCATTTTCCGAACTGGCGATGTGGTTGACCTTGCTGATGACCTGCGACAGGGCCGGGAAGTCGCGCACCTTGGACAGGTCAGCCAGCAATTGCTGGGCGCTGACGATTTCCTCGCTGGCCTGGGCGGTGTCGTTCATATGGTCTTGCGGTCCAGCAGGGCCTGGGCCACGGTCATGGCGTCGACGTGTTCCAGTTCGCCTCCGGCCGGCAGGCCGCGCGCCATGCGGGTCACCTTGAGCCCCTTGGCCTTGAGCAATTCGCCCAGGTAATGCGCGGTGGCTTCGCCCTCGACGGTGAAGTTGGTGGCCAGGATGACCTCCTCGGTGACGCCGTCCTGGGCCCGCCTGATCAGGCGGTCGAGACCGATCTCGCGCGGACCGACGCCATCGAGCGGCGACAGCCGGCCCATGAGGACGAAATAGAGGCCCTTGTAGGCATGGGTCTCTTCCATCCGGTTCAGGTCCACCGGCATCTCGACCACGCACAACTGGCTGGGATCGCGGCGCGGGTCGGCGCAGCTGTCGCAGACCTCGGTCTCACTGTAGTTGTTGCAGCGTGCACAGGGCTTCAGGCGCTCCAGCGCCGCGGCCAGGCCAGCCGCCAGCCGGGCCGCGCCCGGCCGTTCCCGCTGCAGCAGGTGATAGGCCATGCGCGCCGCCGACTTCGGGCCGACGCCAGGCAGCACGCGCAGCGCTTCGATCAGGTTGGCGAGGGCGGTGGGAGTCACAGGTGCAAGATGCAAGGCTCAAGATGCAAGGTGCAAGATTCAAGGAGTTGCTTGAGCCTTGTGCCTTGTATCTTGAATCTAGAAAGGAAGTTTCATCCCGGGTGGCAGGGGCATGCCGGCGGTGACCGAGGACATCTTTTCCTGGGTCACGGTCTCGACCTTGCGCACGGCGTCGTTGACGGCGGCGGCGATCAGGTCTTCCAGCATCTCCTTGTCGTCGCCCATCAGGGAGGCGTCGATGCTGACCCGGCGGACATCGTGCTTGCCGGTCATGGTCACCTTGACCAGGCCGGCGCCGGCGGCGCCTTCCACTTCCATTTCGGCAATCAGGGCCTGGGCCTTCTGCAGGTTTTCCTGCATCTGCTGGGCCTGTTTCATGAGGTTGCCGATTCCGCCTTTGATCATGGTGTCTGTTCTCCGATGGGTTTGATATTGGTCACGGTGGCGTCGAAATCGCGCACCAGGGTTTGTACGAACGGGTCGTCCATGACCGCCGCCTCGGCCTCGCTCTGACGCACGGCCTTGTGGCGGGCGACGATCTCGGCCGGGGCATCGCCCGTGGTCGCGCCCAGTTCGAATTCGATCCGTGCGGCCGGGCCGAGCAGTTCGCGCAGCGCGGCCCGGAGCTTGTCGCCCAGGCTGTCGAGCAGGCTCTTCTTGTCGCCTGGCAGGCGCAGCCTGAGCAGGTTGGGGCCGTGCTCCGCCAGTTCGCAGTGTGCGGCCAGCATCTTGATCCCGCCGTTGAGGCGGCGGCTGAGGGCGAACCAGTCGCCATCGAAGGCGGCGGGTGGGCGGGGCGGGGTGGGGGATGGCGCGGTTGCTCCCTCACTCCTATTTCCGGTGGGCGAGGGCGGTAACTCCCCTCCCTCTTCGGGAGCAGAGGGGAGGGAACTCGGTTTATTCACGCGCGCCGGCTGTGCCAGTTCCTTGCCCGGCGCGAAGGCCAGCATGCGCAGCAGGGTCATGCTGAAGCCGGCGTATTCGTCCGGCGCCAGTTCCAGGTCGCGCCGGCCCAGGGTGGCGATCTGGTAGTAAAGCTGCACGGTCTCGGGGTCGATGCGGTCGGCCAGTTCCAGCATCCGGGCCCGTTCCGGCAAGTCTTCCGCCACCGCTTCCGGCACGGTCTGGGCCAGGGCGATCTGTTGCAGCAGCAGGGCCAGGTCCTGCAGGGCGGCGTCGAAGGACAGGCTGCGCTCGGCGATGGCCTCGGCCTCCCGCATCAGGCGGGCGCCGTCGGCCTCGGTCAGGGCCTCGAGCAGGGGAAACAGGTAGGCCTGGTCGACCGTGCCCAGCATGTCGCGGGTCTGCTGCTCATGCACCGTGCCGCTGCCGTAGGCGATGGCCTGGTCGGTCAGCGACAGGGCGTCGCGCATACTGCCGGCGGCGGCGCGGGCGAGCAGGTTGAGCGCGCCCGCTTCATACGGAATGCCCTCGCTGTCGAGCACGCGGCGCAGGTGGCCGGCGACGTGGCCGGGCGGCATCTGCTTGAGGTTGAACTGCAGGCAGCGCGACAGCACCGTGACCGGCACCTTCTGCGGGTCGGTGGTGGCGAGCACGAAGACGACATGGGCGGGCGGCTCCTCCAGGGTCTTCAGCATGGCGTTGAAGGCGCTCTTCGAGAGCATGTGCACTTCGTCGATGATGTAGACCTTGTAGCGGCCCGTGGTGGGCGCGTACTGGGCGTTCTCCAGCACCTCGCGCATGTTGTCGACGCCGGTGTAGGAGGCGGCGTCGATCTCGATCAGGTCGACGAAGCGGCCCGAGTCGATCTGCTGGCAGGCCGGGCAGACGCCGCAGGGGGTGGCCGACACGCCGGTGTCGCAGTTGAGGCAGCGCGCCAGGATGCGTGCCAGGGTGGTCTTGCCGACGCCGCGGGTGCCGGTGAACAGGTAGGCGTGATGCAGGCGGCCCTGTTCGAGGGCGTTCGACAGGGCACGCACGACGTGCTCCTGACCGACCAGTTCGGCGAAGGATTTTGGCCGCCATTTGCGGGCCAGGACTTGGTAACTCATGGCCGGATTTTATCAGAGCCGGCCAGGACGGCCGGCACTCAATAGAGGTAGGTCAGGCGGACCTGGTGCAGGCTGAGGCCGTCGTCGGTTTCCTGGAGGCCGAAGTTGGTCAGGTGCTGGAAGCGGTAGCCAAGGTCGTACTGGCTCTTCTCGCCGAAGGTGACGCCGACACCGATCAGCGGGGCAAGTTGCAGTGCACTGCCCAGATTGTGCTGGTCGTCGAGGTGGGTACGGCTGAGCAGATGCAGGCCAAGTGCGACATCCCAGTAGGGTTGGGCGCCGCCCATGGCATTGGGGCGGAAACGGAACACCGGTGAAACGCCGGCATCGGCCGCGCTCTTGCCTTCGGGGCGGTTGCTGTTCAGGTAGGCCAGGGTGGCTTCCCAGTAGCCGGTCAGGTGCCAGTTGCCCTCATCAAACCACTGATCGGCCCATTGCCGGATCATGCCGATGCGCAGGGACTGGACACGATCCGCACCGCCGATCTCGACGATATAGCCGTCGACCGCCATGGCTGGCGCGGTGGCCGCCAGGCCGGCGAACAAGAAAGCAAATGCGCTGTGTTTCATCCTCGTCGTCTCCTCGGGTATCCCCTTGGTGTTGAGGGGTGGCGAGCCTGACCCCCGGCACTGGCATCTTCCGCTGTGGCTGCTTCCTTCCGGACCTGACCAGGTTCACGGCGTAGCCATGCGGGGAGACCCGCCACGGCGCATTGTATATCAGATACCGCCCATGTCAGAAGCCGGCATGGGCGGTATCCGGCTACTGCTCGTCGGTCGGCGCGGCCACCCGGCGGCTGCGCACCGCCTGGGCCAGCTCGCGCAGCAACGGCTCGGAATCGTCCCAGCCCAGGCAGGCGTCAGTGATGGAAACGCCGTAGGCCAGCGGCTGGTCCGGGCTGAGGTCCTGGCGGCCGGGGTTTATATGGCTCTCGATCATCACCCCGGTGATGCGGGTCTCGCCAGAGGCGATCTGGCCGGCGACATCGCGGCCGACGTCCATCTGGCGCTGGTACTGCTTGCTCGAATTGGCGTGCGAGAAATCGATCATCACCTGCTGGCGCAGGCCGGCATTGGCCAGTTCCTTGCAGGCCGCCGCGACGCTGGCGCTGTCATAGTTGGGCTGTTTGCCGCCGCGCAGGATGACGTGGCAGTCCTCGTTGCCGGCGGTCTTGAACACGGCGACGTGACCGGACTTGGTGATCGAGACAAAGTGGTGCCGCGCCGCGGCCGCCTTGATCGCATCGACCGCGATGCGCAGATTGCCGTCGGTGCCGTTCTTGAAACCGACCGGGCAGGACAGGCCGGAGGCCAGTTGCCGGTGCGACTGCGACTCGGTGGTGCGGGCGCCGATGGCACCCCAGGAGACCAGGTCGGCGATGTACTGGGGCGAGATCAGGTCGAGGAACTCGGTGCCGCAGGGCAGGCCCATCTCGTTGATCTCCAGCAGCAGCTTGCGGGCCAGGCGCAGGCCCTCGTTGATGTCGAAGCTCTCGTTCAGATGCGGGTCGTTGATCAGGCCCTTCCAGCCCACCGTGGTGCGCGGTTTCTCGAAGTAGACCCGCATCACGATCACCAGGTCGTGGCGCAGTTCGTCGGCCAGCGGCTTGAGCCGGCGGGCATAGTCGAGCGCGGCGTCCGGGTCATGGATGGAACACGGACCCACCACCACC
>JBAZLW010000198.1:0-5334 GCA_041650095.1 Hydrogenophilaceae bacterium
CGGCATCGCCGCCCACGCCGGCATCGATGAGGCGCGCCGGCTCGGCATCGAGGTCCTGGTCACCGACCACCACCTGCCCGCCGACAGCCTGCCCGACGCCCTCATCGTCAACCCCAACCAGCCCGGCTGCGGCTTTCCCGGCAAGTCGCTGGCCGGGGTCGGGGTGATGTTCTATGTCCTGGTCGCCCTGCGCGCCGAGATGCGCCGGCGCGGCGCCTTCGGCAGCGGCGGAGGCCCCAACCTGGCCGAACTGCTCGACCTGGTCGCACTCGGCACCGTGGCCGACGTGGTCAGACTGGACGCCAACAATCGCCTGCTGGTCGATCAAGGGCTCAGGCGCATGCGTGCCGGCAAGGCCAGTCCCGGCATCCGCGCCCTGTTCACTGCCGCTGGGCGGACGCCGGAGAAGGCCTCGGCCCAGGACCTCGGCTTCGTGGTCGGGCCGCGCCTGAATGCCGCCGGCCGCCTGGCCGACATGAGCCTGGGCATCGCCTGCCTGCTGGCCGACGATGAGGCCACTGCCCTCTCCGGCGCCCGCGAACTGGACCGGCTCAATCGTGAACGGCGCGAGATCGAGGCCGACATGCAGGAGCAGGCCCTGGCCCACCTGGATGTTATCAAGGTCGAGGACGGCTACAGCCTGACCCTGTTCGATCCCGCTTGGCACCAGGGCGTGGTCGGCCTGCTCGCCTCGCGTTTGAAGGAGCGCCACCACCGCCCGGCCATCGTCTTCGCCGACGGCGGCGACGGCCTGCTCAAGGGTTCCGGCCGGGCCATCCCCGGCCTGCACCTGCGCGACGCCCTGGACCGGGTCGACAAGCGCCATCCGGGCCTGATCGTCCGCTTCGGCGGCCACGCCGCCGCCGCCGGCCTGGCCCTGCCGCATGAATGCCTAAGCGATTTTGCCGCCGCCTTCGAGGCGGCCTGCCGGGAGCAGATGGGCCCGGCCGCGCTCAGGCGGGTGATCGAGACCGATGGCGAACTGGCGTCGGACGAACTGACCCTGGACAATGCCCTTGCCTTGCGCGATGCGGTCTGGGGGCAAGGCTTTCCACCCCCCAGCTTCCATGGCGAGTTCGGAGTACAGTCACAGCGGCTGGTGGCCGACAAGCACCTGAAACTGCGTCTGCGCGGCAAGGACTTGGCGGCCGATGCCATCCTGTTCAATCACGATGCGCCCCTGCCGGAACGAATCCTGGCCGTTTATCGCCCGGAGGTGAACGAATGGAACGGCACCCGCACCCTGCAACTGACCCTGGAACACTGGGACGCCCTCTGAGACCACGATCGTGACCAGCATCGCCATCCTGCTGCACGAATTGGATGACGCATTCGACAGCAACCCGTATTTGCTCAAGCCCATGCTTGGCTACTGGCAGAGGCGCGGGTTCAATGTGGTGACGCTGCGCGGCACGCACAGCCGGCCGCAAGCCGAACTGCTGATCCCCCATCTCGATCTCACCGCGACCCCGCCCGACTACGCCGCCGTGTACGCGGACTACCCACGCGTGCTCAACCGGCGCGTCCTGGATATTGCCAAATCCTCGTTCAGCGCCAACCTGGTCAGCCGGGACAGCGCCTACGACGGCCCGGTGATCGTCAAGACCGACGGAAACTACGGCGGCCTGCCCGAACGGCGCCTGGCCCGGCGCAGCAAAAAATCCCCAGTCGCACGCCTGGCCCGGCGGTTGGCCAGACTGGCGGACAAGTTCCGCAGCGGCCCAAACTGGCGCGGCCTGGAACACCTCACGCCCGATCAATACCCGGTATTCGAATCCCTGGCCCAGGTGCCGCCGGAGGTATTCGACAATCCCAGCCTGGTGGTGGAGAAGTTCCTCGCCGAGCGGGACGGCGACGCCTACTGCCTGCGCTATTACAGCTTTCTGGGCGACCGTGAAACCAGCCTGCGTTTCCTGTCGCACAACCCGATCGCCAAGGGCGCGAACATCCATCATGTCGAGGAATGCCCGGTACCGGAAGAACTGCGCCAGCTGCGTTGTCGGCTGGGCTTCGATTATGGCAAGTTCGACTACGTCATGCATGCCGGCCGGGCCGAGGTATTCGATGTCAACCGCACCCCCTTCTCCACCGTGCTGAGGCGCTTCGACCTCTACGAATCGGTGACCCGGCACCTGGCCGGCGGCATCGACGCCCTGCTGGACGGGTCGCCGCGGCCGTAATACGAACCCGACGGCGATGGATGCGAGCCGACGCTCTACAATCAAGCTATGACTTCGCCACGGGGAATGGCATGCCTCTATTCGACTCGCCCGAACTCGCACCCTTGACCCATTTCCTGACCAGCCTGGCCATCGGCCTGCTGATCGGCCTGGAACGGGAACGCAATCCCTCGGCCAAGGCCGGCCTGCGCACCTTCACTTTGGTCGCCATGGCCGGCACCCTGGGCGCGTTGCTGTCGGAAAAAACCGGCGCGCCCTGGCTGCTCGGGGCCGGCCTGCTGGTCATGGGCGGCATGATGGTGGCCGCCTATACCAAGGATGAGGACGAAGAGGACCCGGGCACCACCACCATCGCCGCCATCGTGGTCTGCTACGCCCTCGGCGCCCTGGTCTGGTACGACTACCGGCAACTGGCGGTCACCCTGGCGATCCTGACCACCATCCTGCTCTACTTCAAGTCCGAGATGCGCGGCATCAGCCAGCAGTTGTCCCGGCTCGACCTGGTCTCGATACTGCAGTTCGCCGTGCTTTCGTTCGTCATCCTGCCGGTGCTACCCGACCAGGGTTTCGGCCCCTACGCGGTGCTCAATCCGTACCAGATCTGGTGGATGGTGGTGCTGATCTCCGGCCTGTCGCTGGCCGGCTACGCCGCCCTGCGCATCGTCGGCCAGCGCCACGGCGCCCTCCTGACCGGGCTGTTCGGCGGCATCGCATCGAGCACCGCCACCACCCTGGCCTTCTCGCGCCACGGTCGCGCCGACCCCAGCCTGATCGGCATGGCGGCCCTGGTCATCCTGCTGGCCAACTGGATGGTGATGATCCGGCTCGCCATCGAGGTCGCGGTGGTCGCCCCGAGCATGCTGCAACCCATGCTGTACATCTTCGGCGGCGGCGCCCTGACCGGCCTGGTCGCGCTCTATTTCACCATCTGGCGACGCATGGACAACCGCCCCGACGCGCCCAAGCTGGAAGTCAAGAACCCCACCGAGATCCGCGCTGCGGTCACCTTCGGCCTGCTCTACGCCGGTGTCCTGATCGCCTCCGCCTGGCTGTCGGATCTCGCCGGCAGCGGCGGCGTCTATGCCGTCGCCCTGGTGTCCGGCCTGACCGACGTCGACGCCATCACCCTGTCCAGCCTGCGCCTGTTCGGCCTCGGCACCCTGTCCGCCCATCAGGCCGCCACCGCCATCCTGCTCGCCCTGCTGGCCAACATCGTGTTCAAGGCCGGCCTCACCCTGGTCATCGGCGGCCGCCACCTGGCCCGGTACGCCCTGCCCGGATTCCTGAGCGTCGCGGCCGGCGCGGTAGGCGGCTGGATGCTGATCTGAGGCGGCATGCTGATCTGAAGCGGTATAATGCCGCCCCTTCAGTAATCGCCCGATCAGGATCCCAGCATGGAAGCCGAACGCCTCAACCAACTCGCCAACAGCCTAGAAGACCTGGCCCGCCGCAGCCGGGAACTACGGGGGTATCTTTGACTACCCTGGCAAACGAGACCGCCTGAACGAGGTCATCCGCATCGCCGAGGATCCCGCTCTCTGGAACGACCCCAAGCAGGCCCAGGAGATCGGCAAGGAGCGCAAGCTGCTGGAAGGCGTCGTGCTGACCCTGGAACAGGTCGACAGCGACCTCGCCTCGGCCGCCGAGCTGTTCGAGATGGCCCGCGAGGAGAACGACGACGACACCCTGGAAGCCGTCTTCGCCGACGTCGCCAAGGTCGAGCAGCAGGTCGGCGACCTGGAGTTCCGCCGCATGTTCGCCAACCCCATGGATCCCAACCCCTGCTTCCTGGAAATCCAGTCCGGCGCCGGCGGCACCGAGTCCCAGGACTGGGCCCAGATGCTCGAACGGATGTACCTGAAGTACTGCGAACGCAAGGGCTTCAAGGCCGAACTGATGGAAGAATCCGAGGGTGACGTGGCCGGCATCAAGAGCGCCACCATCCGCATCGACGGCGAATACGCCTATGGCTATTTGCGTACCGAGACCGGGGTGCACCGCCTGGTGCGGAAATCGCCGTTCGACTCCAACGCCCGCCGCCACACCAGCTTCGTCTCGGTATTCGTCTACCCCGAGGTCGACGACTCGATCGAGATCGACATCAACCCGGCCGACGTGCGCACCGACACCTATCGTGCCTCCGGCGCCGGCGGCCAGCACATCAACAAGACCGACTCGGCGGTGCGCCTGACCCACATCCCTTCCGGCATCGTGGTCCAGTGCCAGAACGACCGCTCCCAGCACCGCAACCGCGACGAGGCCTGGTCCATGCTGCGCGCCCGCCTGTACGAACTGGAACTCAGGAACCGCCAGGCCGAGCAGCAGAAGCTGGAAGACTCGAAAGCCGATATCGGCTGGGGCCACCAGATCCGTTCCTACGTGCTCGACCAGAGCCGGATCAAGGATCTGCGCACCAACTACGAAGTCGGCAACACCCAGGCCGTGCTCGATGGCGATATCGAAGACTTCATCCAGGCCAGCCTGAAACAAGGGGTTTGACCGCCGGCCCGGCGGTAGTTATCTGGTCCCTCTCCGCGATCTGGCTGGGAGTACCATGAATGATGGGATGCGACGTGGCAGGCCATGATCCAATTCCCGGCCTGACCTGCCGCTCGTATCGAGCCGATTGCGGCACCATTTTGCGACGTTGCCAGGCTCGCACTATGGATAAGCCATGTCTTCCCATCCCAGATGCCGGATGGGAAGACATGGCTTGTGTGCCCAGCTTTACAAGCCCGTCCTGCCAACTAGAATCCTATGAAATAACGTTTTGTCGGGGCGTAAAGGAATTTTCATGAGTTGACGGCAGTTGGCACGAAGCACATGCCGGTCATGCTATCCGAGCCCTCCTGCCACAAGCTGCGTCCTACCGGCACCACAGGCCCGGCATTGCCCAGAACGACAAACCGACCCTAGAGGAGCCATGTCCCATTCAGCTTCAGCAATGCCGGACCGTCAGCGCAGTACTTGGACGGACGCCTACCTGGGCGTACGGAAGCGCAGCGAAGCCCTGTGCGCACCCCTATCGGCCGAGGACCACGTCATCCAGACTGCCCCCGAGGCCAGCCCGGCCAAATGGCACCTGGCACATGTAAGCTGGTTCTTCGAGACCTTCCTGCTGAAGGAATATCTCCCGGCCTACCCGGAGTTCCAT
>JBAZLW010000199.1:0-5305 GCA_041650095.1 Hydrogenophilaceae bacterium
GTTGGCCATCGCCCTCAAGGACAGTGGCCTGGCGGTCGCCGTGCTGGAGGCCAGGACCGAGTTCGCCGCGCGCGACCCGCGCGCCCTGGCGCTGTCGCAGGGCACCCGGCTGATCCTGGAACGCCTGGGCGTCTGGGACCGACTGGCGCCGCGCGCCACCGCCATCGAGACCATCCACGTCTCCCAGCGCGGCCGCATCGGCCGAGCCGTGCTGGAGGCGAAGGAACTGGCAGTGCCGGCCCTGGGCTACACCGCCGAGTACGGCGACCTCTACCAGGCCCTGGCGGCCGGCCTGCCCGAGGCCGGGGCCAGCCTGATCACCGGCGCCCGGGTGACCGCGGTGCGGCCCGCCGCCGGGGGCGGCCTGGTCGAGTTCGAGCAGGCCGGCTCGGCACGCGGCCTGTCGGCCCGGCTGATCGTCCTGGCCGACGGCGGCAAGAGTCTGCCGGGCGCGGTGAAGGTCAAGGACTATGGCCAGAGCGCCATCATCTGCACGGTGACGACCGAACTGCCGCACGGTAACCGCGCCTACGAACGGTTCACCCCGGCCGGCCCGATGGCCCTGCTGCCGCTCGGCGACGACTACGCCCTGGTCTGGACCACCGCCAACGATCTGGTGGAAGAACGCATGGCGTGGGAGCAGGCGACCTTCCTTGAGGCGCTGCAGGCCGGTTTTGGCGACCGCCAGGGGCGCTTCCTGGCCGCCGGGCCGCGCTCGGTGTTCCCGCTCCGTCTGATCACCGCGCAAAAGGTGGTCGAGCCGGGCCTGGTGCGCATCGGCAACGCCGCCCAGACCTTGCACCCGGTGGCCGGGCAGGGCTTCAACCTGGGCCTGCGCGATGCCTGGTGGCTGGCCGAGACCGCCATGGACCGACCGCGCGAGGAACTGGGCGGCGCCGAATTCCTGGCCTCCTATCACCAGCACCGGCGCCGGGACGTCAGTGGCGGCATCGCCATGACCGACATCCTGGTCGAGGTGTTCGCCAACGACCTGCCGCTGCTGTCGCAGACGCGCGGCCTGGCCCTGTCGGCCATGGACATGCTGCCGCCGCTCAAGCAGGCCTTCGCGCGCAAGATGATGTTCGGGGTGCAGGCATGGTAGAGAAGTTCGACATCATCGTGGTTGGCGGTGGACTCACGGGAACCGCCTTCGCCCTGGCCCTGAAGAACACGCCCTACCGGGTCGCTCTGGTCGAGCCGAGGCCGCCACAGGCCCCGGGCGAGGACTGGGATTCGCGCATCTACGCCTATAGCCCCGGCAACGTCGACTGGCTGCGCGAACTGGGCGGCTGGGGTTCCCCTGTGCGCGCCCAGGCCATCCACGGCATGCGCATCTTCGGCGACGGCGGCGGCAAATTGACCTTCGACGCCCTGGAGACCGGCCTGCCGGAACTGGCCTGGATCGCCGAGAACGGCCGCCTGCAATACGCCCTCTGGCAGGCGGCCGGCCAGGCCGCGAACATCGCGCTGATCAACGCAACGCCTGAGGCAGTGGCCTGGGGCGAGGGTCGCCACAGCCTGGTCCTGGCCGATGGCCGGCGCCTGGAATGCGACCTGCTGGTCGGCGCCGACGGCGCCAGTTCCTGGCTGCGCGACCGGGCCGGCATCGGCTTCACCGTCAAGGACCAGCACCAGGCCGGCGTGGTGGCCAACTTCGAGATCGAAAAGCCGCATCGCGGCATCGCCTGGCAGTGGTTCCGCGAGGACGGTGTGCTGGCCTACCTGCCCCTGCCGGGCCGGCGTATCTCCATCGTCTGGTCGACCCACGAGGACGCCGTGCCGGAGCGCATGGCGCGCTCGGCCGAGGAATTCGCCGCCGACGTCGCCGAGGCCGGCCACCATGTCCTCGGCGGTCTGCGCCAGATCACCCCGCCGGCGGCCTTCCCGCTCAAGATCCGGCGCGCCAAGGAGTGGGTGCGGCCGGGCCTGGTGCTGATCGGCGATGCCGCCCATACCGTGCACCCGCTGGCCGGCCAGGGAGTCAACCTGGGTTTCCGGGATTGCCGGCTGCTGGCCGAAATGCTAGCTTCCGGCGGGAACCCGGGCGACATCGGCCGGCTCCAAGCCTACGCGGTGCGCCGGATGGAGGATGTCGCCTCCATGCAGTTCACCACCGGCGGCCTCAAGTCGCTGTTCACGAATCCCGATCCGGCCCTGCGCGCCTTGCGCAATGCCGGCCTCGGTTTGACCAATGGCCAGGATTGGCTGAAGCAGGCGCTCATGCGCCATGCCGTTCAATAAAGAGAGATCCCATGCGTATCCTAAGCTCCTTGCTGTTCACCCTGCTGCTGACCACCGGCTGTAACGCCGGCCAGGGCGAAATCAAGAAAAACATCGAGGCCCGCTTCCCGGGTGCCAAGGTGGACAGTATCAGCAAGACCCCGGTCGCAGGCATCTACGAGGTCGTCATCGGCGGCAGCGAGATCGTCTATTCCGACGCCAACGGCGATCACCTGTTTACCGGCGACATGTTGCAAACGGCCAGCCGGCGCAACCTGACCCGGGAAAAGGCCGACAAGCTGTCCGAGGTCAAGTTCGACACCCTGCCGCTCGACCAGGCGGTCAAGGTCGTGATCGGTAACGGCAAGCGCAAGCTGGCGGTGTTTTCCGATCCCGACTGCCCATATTGCCGCAAGCTGGAACAGGAACTGGTCAAGCTGGACAACGTGACCATCTACAACTTCATCTACCCGCTGCCCATGCACGCCGATGCCGGGCGCAAGGGCCGGCTGGTCTGGTGCAGCGCCGACCGTGCCAAGGCCTGGCAGGAACTGATGCTGAACGGCACCGTGCCCGTGGGCAAGGACGATTGCGCGAACCCGGTCGAGGCCAATCTGGAACTGGGCCAGAAACTCAATATCCAGGGTACCCCGGCCATCATCCTCGTGAACGGCAAGCGCCTGCCCGGACTGGTGCCGGCCGATCGCCTCAGCGCGATGCTGGACGAGGCCGGCAAATAAGCCTGGTCTGACGGCCGTCCCGGGCGATTGCTGATCGGGGTATGGTTGCCGGCTTGATCGCGCACCTGTGGCGTCTGCCGCTCACACGCATGCTCATGCTGTCGCTCGGCCTGCATATGGCCGTGATCATGATCGTGCAGCCACGGCCGTTTTTACCGGCCGCCGAGGTGGTCGTGATCAGTGCGCGACTGCTGGATAAGGCCGTCGAACCGGCGCCTGAGGCGGCGCCGGTCTCGCAGCCGGAACCGCCTGAGTCTCCCCCCGTTCCCGCTTCGGAAACCATACCAGAGCCGGTCGCCGAGGCCAGGCCGGCGCCAGCCGAGCCGCCCGAGGCCAAGCCGGCGCCGCAGCCAGTGGCCGAGCCCGCGCCGTCGGCCATCGCCCGGCCCCAGCCGACGCCGTCTCCCGGTCTGCCCAGCCTGCCGGTCATGATCGACAGCAACTGGTACGAAGCCAGGCAACTGGATAGCCAGCCCAGGGCCGTGGCCAGGATCGAACCGCCCTACCCACCGATGGCGCAGCGCCGGGGCATCGAGGGCACGGTCAAGCTGAAGCTGCGAATCGACGAATTCGGCGTCGTGCGCGAGGTCGAGGTGGAGGAGGGCGACCCGCCCGGCCTGTTCGACGAGTCGGCCCTGTCTGCGTTCAGGCAGGGTCGCTTCCTGCCGGCCCGCAAGGACGGCCGGCCGGTGCGGGCGCTGATCTATATCCGGGTGAGATACGAACTGAATGACTAGGCGTAGGTGTCGAGCGACTGGCCCAGGTGGGCCGGGTTCGAGGCCAGGGCCTGGCCGCTCCGGGCCACCTGGCTCAGCATGGCCGCCATCTGCTGGTCATTCTGGGCGGCCAACTTGACCATGGCCGTGCCGAGCTGGTTCTGGTTCGCGGCAGCGGCCAATGTGCTGGAGAGGGCTTCCATGTGCGTGTCCTGGTTCGGCTGATAGGGCCACTATAGGCCGTTTCGGCCGCCGCCGGTCAGCGGGTAGTCCCTGGGCAACAGCAGCCACATCCGGCCTTTCTGTTTCATGGCCCCGGCCAACCGGCCGGCATCGTCGCCGAAACCCCAGAACAAATCCGCCCGGACGTTGCCCTTGATGGCGCCGCCGGTGTCCTGGGCCAGCATCAGCCGGTTCAGGGCCTCGCTGGAGTTGGGCCGGGTGGTGGCCAGCCAGACCGGGGCGCCGAGCGGGATGGCGCGGGGGTCGACGGCGATGCTGCGTTCAGGCGTGATCGGCACGCCCAGGGCGCCGAGCGGGCCGCCACCCTGGTTGGGCAGTTCGCGGAAGAAAACATAGCTGGGGTTGGTCGCCAGCAATTCGGGCAGTCGCTCGGGGTGCTCGCGCGCCCAGTCCTTGATGCCCTGCATGGAGGCCTTGTCCAGGGTCAGCTCGCCGCGCTCGACCAGCCACTTGCCGATGGAACGGTACGGGTAGCCATTATGCTCGGCATAGCCGACCCGCATCTGGTCGCCGTTTTCGAGCTGGATGCGGCCGGAGCCCTGGACCTGGAGAAAGAACAGCTCCACCGGGTCGTCCACCCAGGCGATTTCCCGGCCCGGCGCCGGCGTCCTGCCGGCCTCGATGTCGCCCCGGGTGAAGTAGGGCACCACCTTGTTGCCGTCGATCCGGCCGCGCAGGCGCAAGGTCCTGAGTTCCGGGTAGAGGTCGCCCAGGTCGACCACCAGGAGGTCGTCGGGCGGCGCCCGCAGGGGATAGCGGTATTTCGGCGTCAGGCTGCGGCTGCCGCGCAACAGGGGCTCGTAATACCCGGTCACCAGGCCTTCCACGCCGCCTTCAGCCTGCTGGATCTGGTAGGGGATGAAACGCTTAAGGAAGTAGGCCCGGATCTGTTCAGGTTCGGGATTGGTCATCCGGACGGCGTCGGCGCAGACCTCCCGCCAGGCGCTCTGGCGCTGCATCACCGCGCAGGACTGCAGCCACGCCGGCCAGGCGGCCTTGTGGTCGTCGGCCTTCCAGCCGGGCAGTTCGGTCCAGGTGCCCGGCTTGAGCCAGTCCATGGCGACCGGCATGGTTTTGATTTCCGGAGCCGGTGCCGGAGATGCGATTTCAGTGGCCGGTGCGGGCGCCTGGGCAGGGCTGGGCACCGGCGGTTCGGCCGGGAGCGCGGCGGGCACCGGCTCGCGGCTGATCTCGTCGACCTTGGGCGCCAGGGTCTGGCAGCCGGCCAGAAAACAGACGGCCAGCAGCGACAGGCCGCGCATCAATCCGTCCGGGGCAACGGGGCACGCCGCATCAATGCAATACCCGGGGCATATTGAGGGCGAATTCCGGGATCTCGGCATCGAAATGCTCGCCGTCCTCGGCCACCATCTGGTAGCTGCCGCG
>JBAZLW010000200.1:0-5301 GCA_041650095.1 Hydrogenophilaceae bacterium
GCGTCGGGCAGGTTGCGGATGACGTCCTGGACGATCTCCTCGGGGGCGTCGAAGCCGAACGGCGCCAGATTGCCGATATTCAGCTTGAGGATGCGGTGCCCCTCCTCCTCCAGTTGCTTGGAACGCGCCATGACCGGTCCGCGGATGTCGTAGCAGACGTTGGCGAGCTTGGCGGATTTCTTCAGCGGGCGCATGTGCAGGTTTCTCGTCAGTTTGCTGGCGCTCACGCTAGGCCGACCTTTCGGACTGACCGGGAGGGGAATCGGGGATATCTGTCCATCGGGGCGAGAGACCGTTCTGTAAAGCGTGTAATCTTACCCGACGGCCCATTTTCACGGCAAACTAGCAGCCATGAAGTTACATCTAGCCAATCCGACCGGCATCAACGTAATCACCGCCTACGGCGACGGCTTCGTCGAGGTGAACCGCGAGCGCCGCACCCGCAGCCTGATCCTGCTCCCGGATAACCTGGCCGACTGGCCGGTGCCGGACTTCGATGCGCTCAGCCGCGAACACTTGGCCATGCTGGTCGAATTCCGCCCCGCCCTGATCCTGCTCGGCAGTGGCCGCAGGCACCGGTTTCCACATCCCGACCTGTACCGCGACCTGATCGCGGCCGGAATCGGCCTGGAACACATGGACACCGGCGCCGCCTGCCGGACCTACAACATCCTGGCGACCGAGGGCCGCCAGGTGGCGGCGGCGCTGATCATCGAGTAGCCCCTCACCCCCCTCTCCCGCAAGGGGCGAGGGGAGTTTCAGTCGAGGCCGCCTTCGCGCAGCTTGTCCTCGTCCTTGATCAGGATGCGGTTGTCCTTCACCTCGATGTAGCCCAGGTCGGACAGCTTGTGCAGCAACCGGGACAAGGTTTCCGGCTTGACGCCGATACGCGAGGCGATGACCTGCTTGGGCGCTTCCAGCTCGACCACGGTCTGGCCGTTGTCATCCGGTTCGGAGTGGTCGAGCAGGTATTGCAGCAGGCGGTCGGTACCCTTCATCAGGGTCAGACTGTCGATCTCGTTGACCAGCTTGTGCATCCGGGCGCTCATGCCGGCCAGCATCTTGAAGCAGCGACTGGCGTCCTGCGCCAGCCAGGCTTTGAAATTGGCGCTGTCGATGGCGACCAGACGGCTGTTGACCTGGGCCGCGGCATTGACGGGGTAGCGGCCGCCCATGAACAGCGCCGCCTCGGCGAAAAAGCGTCCGGGCGAGATCAGTTCGATGACCTTTTCATCGCCCTGCGGCGAACTGCGGAACAGCCGGATGAGGCCCTCGCCCACCCAGTAGAAGGCATTGACCGGGTCGCCTTGGCCGAACAGCAACTGGCCGCCGGCGATCTCGACCGGGGCGGCGTGGCCCATGATCTCCTGGAATTGCCCGTCATCCATGTCGGAAAAGATGAAGCTGCGGCGCAGTAACTGGAATTCGCGATCGGATAGGCTACGGCTCATACCGGCATGACCTCGGAAAAACGTTGAATGGCCGGAAAATCCCCGGTGTCCTTGGCTGGCAATTGGGTGTCCGGCTGGCGGATGGCGAGCAGGTGAAGGATGCCATAAGCGGCGGCGGAGCGCAGTACCGGCAAGCTGTCGTCGGCCAGCAGGGTGCGCGCAGGATCGAACGGCTCGACCCGGCGCAGGGCGGCCCAGAAGTCCGGACTTTCCTTGGCGATGCCGAAGCTGTGCGAGGAATGGATGGCGTCGAAATAGCCTGCCAGGCCGGTACGGCTCATCTTCAGGCTCAGGCTCTTGTGGTGGGCGTTGGTGACCAGGACCACCCGCTTGCCGGCCGCCCTGGCGCCGGTCAGGAACTCGGGCACGTCTGGGTGGATCTGGATCAGGTGCGCCAGTTCTTCCTTCAGCAGGGCGATGTCGAGATTGAGCGCCTCGGTCCAGTAGTCGACGCAGTACCAGTCCAGGGTGCCAGCCTTGGCGTTGTAGCGACGGAAACATTCGTCATGGGCCTCGGCCTGGCTCAGGCCGTGCTGTTCGGCGAATTTCTCCGGGACATAGACCTGCCAGAAGTGGTTGTCGAAATGGAGGTCGAGCAAGGTGCCGTCCATGTCCAGCAGGACGCTGTCGATCCGGCCCCAATCCAGCATCAGAACAGGCCGTCCTTGGCGATCCCCTTGCGACGCAGCACCCGGCGCAGGATCTGCAGGCCCTCGAGCTGGATCTGCCGGACCCGCTCGCGCGTCACGCCCAGGTGTTCGGCCAGTTCCTCCAGGGTGGCGATCTCGCTGTCGTTGAGACCGAAGCGGCGTTCGATCACCCAGCGGTGCTTGTCGGACAACTCACCCAGCCATTCCTGGACATACTGCTCGACCTCGAAGGCCTGCAGCATCTCCTCCGGCATCTCCGAGTTCTCGTCGGCGATGGCCTCGCCGATCGACAGGGAGGGGTCGATATCGAGCGGGGCATCCAGCGAGGCCATGCGGTCGTTCAGTTGCAGGACCCGGCGCACCTCCTCGACCGAGCGGCCGGTCAGGACGGCCACCTCTTCGGGACCGGCCTCCGGCATGCCGTGGGTCTCCAGATGACGCTGGGCGCGCAGGAAGATATTGAGTTCCTTGATCACGTGTACCGGCAGGCGGATGGTGCGCGACTGGTTCATGATCGCCCGCTCGATGTTCTGGCGGATCCACCAGGTCGCATAGGTGGAGAAACGGAAACCGCGTTCAGGCTCGAACTTGTCCAGGGCATGCATCAGACCGAGGTTGCCTTCCTCGATCAGGTCGAGCAGGGTCAGGCCACGGTTGATGTAGTGCTTGGCGATGTTCACCACCAGGCGCAGGTTGTGCTCGATCATGCTCTGGCGGGCCTCGAAATCGCCCTGGCGCACCCGGTTGGCCAGGGTGCGCTCCTCGTCCGGGGTCAACAGCGATTCGCGGCCGATCTCGTTCAGATAGAGCTGGGTCACATCGTGGGTTTCGTCGGAAGGGAATCCCAGCTCCGGCGGCACCACCAGACTGACCTCGGGCTCTTCGCCCTGATCCAGCGGGGGCTCGACTCCATCGGATTCCACGAATTCGTCTTCCTGCATCCTCTGCATCCTTATCCCGGCAAATAACTCATGGGGTCGACCGGCTTGCCATATTCGCGTATCTCGAAGTGCAGCTTGACCCGATCGGCGTCGCTGTCGCCCATATCGGCAATAACCTGCCCCAGCTTTACCGTCTGACCCTCGCTGACCAGTACGCGTTCGTTATGTCCATAAGCCGACAATACTGCCGTGCTGTGCCTGATGATGATGAGTTTTCCATAACCGCGCAAGCCCGCGCCGGCATAGACGATACGGCCGGGCGCGGCGGCCCGCACGGGGCTGCCGCGCTGGCCGGCGATGTCCAGTCCGTTGGCCCCGCCGGAGCTGTCGAAACGGCTGATCACCTCACCCTTGGCCGGCCACACCCACTCGGCGGGCTCCGCGTCCTGGGCCTCCGGCTCGGCTGTTGTTGCGGCCTGTCTGGTCGGGGCGGCGACCTCCCGCGGCTTCAGGCGCAGCAGTTCGCCGGCCCGGATGACGGAGGCATCGTCGAGGCCGTTCCACTCGGCCAACTGGCGCCATTCCAGGCCATGTTCGAGGGCGATGCGGAACAGGTTGTCGCCCGGCCGTATCCGGTACCAGACGGGCATCGCGGCAGGGGCTTTGACCGCATGCCTGGCAACTCGCGCCTGACTGACCGGCGCCGGCGCTTGATTGAAGGAACAGCCGACCAGCCAGAGGGAAAGACAGAGCGCCGACCAGACCGCCTTGCGGCGCATCAGGCCACACCGGGCAACAGGGGGACGAACCGGACCGCCTCGATCTCGCGTTCGAGGTAGCCGTTTGCCCTCGCCTCGACCAGCATCATGGCCTGCACGTCGCCGCGCCCGACCGGCGCCACCAGGCGGCCGCCCGGCTTCAACTGGGCCTTCAATTCGTCCGGGATATAGGGCATCGCCGCCGCCACCACGATGGCGTCGTAGGGCGCGCCGGCCGGGAAACCCAGGCTGCCGTCGGCGTTCTTGATCAGGACGTTGTTGATGCGCAGCTCGCGCAGGGTATGGCGGGCCTTGCCGACCAGCTTGGCGATGCGTTCGATGGTCACCACCTTCTTCGCCAGCCGGGCCAGCACGGCGGCCTGGTAGCCGCAGCCGCAGCCGATCTCGAGGACGATCTCCATCGGCTTGCCCTGGCAGGCCAGTTCGCAGGTCTGGGCGACGATGTAGGGGCTGGAAATGGTCTGGCCCTCGCCGATGGGCAGGGGCGTGTCCTCGTAGGCGCGGTGCTGCAGGCCCTCCTCCAGGAACAGGTGACGCGGCACGTTGGCCATGGCGTCGAGCACCAGCGGGCTCTGGATGCCCTGCTCGCGCAGGCGGTCGACCATGCGCGCGCGGGTGCGCTGCGAGGTCATGCCGATGCCGGCCAGATGATTCATAGCGCCAGCCACTCGGATACCTGGGCGATTTGCGGGTAGTGGGTCAGGTCGACCTGAAGCGGGGTGATCGAGACCAGGTTCCGGGTCACGGCATTGAAGTCGGTGCCCGGGCCGGCGTCCTGGGCGGCCCCGGCGGCGCCCACCCAGTACATGGTCTGGTGGCGCGGGTTGACCGTCTTCACCGTATCCTGGGCCTTGTGCCGACGGCCCAGGCGGGTGACCTCGGTGCCGGCCAGGACATCGAACGGCACATCGGGCACGTTGACGTTGAGCAGGGTCGGCCGGGTGATCGGCGCGGCCATGAAGCGCGCCACCAGATCGGCCGCCACCCGGGCCGCGGTGTCGAAGCGGTCCTGGCCGCCATGCACCAGCGAGATGGCGATGGACGGGATGCCGAGCAGGAAGCCCTCGGTGGCCGCGGCCACGGTGCCGGAATAGACCGTGTCGTCGCCCATGTTGGCGCCGTGGTTGATGCCGGAGATGACCATGTCCGGCAGTTCCGGCAACAGGCCGGTCACCGCCAGGTGCACGCAATCGGTCGGGGTGCCGTTGACATAGTGGAAGCCGGACGGGGTCTGGCGCACCATCAGCGGCCGATCCAGGGTGAGCGAGTTGCTGGCCCCGCTGCGGTCGCGCTCGGGCGCCACCACGGTGACCCGGTGGCCGCGCTCGGCGAGCATCGCCGCCAGCGCGGCCAGGCCGGGGGCGAAATAACCGTCGTCGTTGCTGAGCAGGATGCGCATGGTTTGGCTAAGGTTGCCGGCGGGGCCGGTTCAGGAGGCTGGATTCTACTACCGGAGCCCCCGGTCCGGAAATTCGCCGTGCCCTGCTCAAACCGGCTGGGGATGCGGCGCCCAACGCTCCTTCAGGGCCGGCAGGTTGCG
>JBAZLW010000201.1:0-5268 GCA_041650095.1 Hydrogenophilaceae bacterium
TCGTTCGGTCTTTTTAACGCTGGGTTCAGCCATGGGCGCTCGGGTAATCGCGGTAGTGAATCAGAAGGGCGGTGCCGGCAAGAGCACCCTGGCCATGTTGCTGGCCGGCGGTCTGGCCGATGCGGGCCGCCGCGTCCTGGTCGCCGACGCCGACACCCAGAACACCTCGCTGCGCTGGGCCTCCGCGGGTGAGGGCTTCCCGGCCGATGTCGAGGATGTCTCGGGCGAAGAAAAGCTGCACAAGCACTTGAAGAAACGCCTCGACAAGTATGATTACATTGTCATTGACACCCCGCCTGCGGCGACCGCGCCGGTCACTGCCAGCGCCCTGCGCATCGCCCATCTGGCCCTGGTGCCGGTGATCCCGTCGCCGCCGGACATGTGGGCCAGCCTGCGCATCCGCGAGGCGATCCAGTCCGCGCGGGAGGACAGGAACCCCGACCTGCTGGCCTACATCGTGGTCAACCAGGCCCAGCTCAACACCATCCTGGCCCGCGAGGTGCTGGCCCTGCTGCCGGAGTTCGGCATCCCCATGCTGGCCGCGCAACTGAAAAGCCGCACCGCCTACCGCCAGTGTGCCGCCCTGGGTGCCGGCATCGCCGCCCTGGGCAGCCGGGCTGCCATGGCCAGCCTGGAGGTCGATGCGCTCAGACGTGAGGTGGAGTTCCTGCTGGCGGTTTGATTCGGGGGCAGGGATAGCCGACTGGCTGAGGTTGGCGCGGATATGAAATAATCATCCTCACTCGATTCGACGTGCATGAGGTGATGCGATGACTCCTAGAAATTGGCTTGTCCTGGGTGCAGTGAAACTGGCCGTGATTGGCCTGACGATAGGCGTGGTGTTCGGCCTGTACGGCTGCAATACCGTGCGCGGTGTTGGCCAGGATATCGAAAAGGCGGGCGAGTCGATCCAGCGATCATCCAATCGATGAAAGCGTTTTCCGGACGATAAGCCGGTCTGTCGTGCCGGTTTTGACTCCGTTCCTGCGCTGATCGACTGACGGCGCGCTGGTCTGCCGGGACAGCGTCAAACGTTTCCGGCGCCGCCGTCTTTTATCGCTACTTTTCGATCCGGGCGCTTTGCGGTAGGCTCCCGTTACGGTGCCAGGTCCTGGGGAGGGTGATTAGGCGCCGCGACTCCCCCTTCCGGTTCCGTCCATGACCTCGATCTTTCTCTACGACACCACGTTGCGCGATGGCGCGCAGCGTGAAGACATCTCCCTCTCCGTTGAAGACAAGCTGACGATCGCGCATCGCCTGGCCGCCTTCGGCATGCATTACATCGAATGCGGCTGGCCCGGTTCCAACCCCAAGGATGCCGAGTTCTTTGCCCGCGCCAACCGCATGAACCTGCCGGCGCGCCTGGCTGCCTTCGGGCGCACCCGTCATGCCAATGCCCGCTGCGAGGACGATGGCAACCTGCGTGCCCTGGTCGAGGCCGGCACCCCTGCGGTGACCCTGGTCGGCAAGACCTGGGACTACCACGTCAGCCATGTCCTATCGACCACCATGGAAGAAAACCTGGCGATGATCCGCGACAGCGTGGCCTGGATGAAGGGGCAGGGCAGGGAGGTGATCTACGACGCCGAGCATTTCTACGACGGTTTCCTGGCCAATCCTGATTACGCCCTGGCTACCCTGCGTGCGGCGGCGGAGGCGGGCGCCGACTGGCTGGTCCTGTGCGAGACCAACGGCGGCAAGCTGCCCTGGGAGATGGAAGCGATCACCCGCGAGGTGGCCGCGCGCCTGCCGGACGCCCGCCTGGGCGTGCATTGCCACAACGATACCGGTTGCGCGGTGGCCAACTCGCTGGCGGCGGTGCGCAGCGGCGCCGCCATGGTGCAGGGCACCATCAACGGCTATGGCGAGCGAGTAGGCAACGCCGATCTGGTGGTCATCCTGGCCAACCTGCAATTGAAGATGGGCTACCCGGTGCTGCCCGACGAGCGCCTGCAGGATCTGACCCCCCTGTCGCGCTTCGTCGCCGAGGTGGTCAACCTGAAACACGACGACCACCAGCCCTATACCGGCCACTCGGCGTTCGCCCACAAGGGCGGCATCCACGTCGCGGCGATCCTGAAGGCGCCCGATACCTACCAGCACATCGATCCGGAACGGGTCGGCAACCAGATGCGCTCGGTGACTTCGGAACTGTCCGGGCGCGGCAATATCCAGCTGCAGGCCCGGCGCATGGGCCTGGACCTCGACAACGAGGCGGCGCAACACGTCCTCGCCCAGATCAAGCACCTGGAACACGAGGGTTTTACCTTCGAGGCCGCCGAGGCCAGCGTCGAGCTGATGTTCCATCGCCTGAATGCGGATTACCGGCACCCCTTCGAGCTGCTCGACTACTTCGTCATCACCGAGCGGCGCCATGGTCGCGGCCTGCTCGCCGAGGCGACTGTGAAGATCCGGGTGGGCGAGGTGGTGAAGTTCACCGCCGCCGAGGGCAACGGCCCGGTCAATGCCCTGGCCACGGCCCTGCAGGATGCCCTGGTGGACGCCTATCCGGTGCTGCGCACGGTGCGCCTGACCGACTACAAGGTCCGCATCCTGGCCGGCTCGGCCGGTACCGCTGCCAATACCCGGGTGCTGATCGATTTCCAGAGCGGTCTCGATGTCTGGACCACGGTGGGGGCCAATGCCAACATCATCGACGCCAGCTGGCGGGCCCTGTCCGACAGCATGGAATATGCCCTGATTCGGCTGGGCGGCGACAAGCCCATCGCCTAGCCGGGCCTCGACGTGAAATAATCTACCTCTTTACTTAGCTGCCCATGCCATGACCCCGCGTACCCTTTACGACAAACTCTGGGACGACCATGTCGTCCACCAGGAAGCCAACGGCACCGCCTTGCTTTATATCGACCGCCATCTGGTCCATGAAGTGACCAGCCCGCAGGCCTTCGAGGGTCTCAAGCTGTCCGGTCGCCCGCTCTGGCAGGCGAAGACGGTACTGGCCACGCCGGACCACAACGTGCCGACCCGGGATCGTGAAGCCGGTATCGTCGATCCCGTCTCGCGCACCCAGGTGGAAACCCTGGACGCCAACTGCGCCGAGTTCGGCCTCAACGAATTCCGCATGGACGACCACCGCCAGGGCATCGTCCACGTCATCGGCCCGGAACAGGGCTTCACCCTGCCCGGCGTCACCCTGGTCTGCGGCGATTCGCACACCAGCACCCACGGCGCTTTTGCCGCGCTGGCCTTCGGTATCGGCACCTCGGAGGTCGAGCATGTCCTGGCGACGCAATGCCTGTGGCAGAAGAAGGCCAAGGCCATGCTGGTCAAGGTGGACGGCGATCTGCCGGCCGGCGTCACCGCCAAGGACATTGCCCTGGCCGTGATCGGCAAGATCGGCACCGCCGGCGGCACCGGCTATGCCATCGAATTCGGTGGCTCGGCTATCCGCGCCCTGTCCATGGAAGGCCGCATGACCCTGTGCAACATGGCCATCGAGGCGGGTGCCCGCGCCGGCATGGTGGCGGCGGACGAGAAGACCATCGCCTATGTCGAGGGTCGTCCGCAGGCGCCCAAGGGTGCAGACTGGGAGCAGGCCGTGGCCTACTGGCGCACCCTGCATTCCGATGCCGGGGCTGGCTTCGATGCCGTGGTCGAGCTGGACGCCGCCGCGATCGCGCCGCAGGTGACCTGGGGCACCTCGCCCGAGATGGTGGTGCCGGTGACCGACCGGGTGCCGGACCCCGCCGAGGCGCCGAATGCGGTCAAGAAGAGCGACTGGGAGCGCGCCCTGGCCTACATGGGCCTGACCGCCCATACCCCGATCTCCGAGATCCTGGTGGACAAGGTGTTCATCGGTTCCTGCACCAATTCGCGCATCGAGGACCTGTGGGCGGCCGCCGAGGTGGTCGGCGTGCTGGCACGCAGCGGCCGCAAGGTGGCCGCCAACGTCAAGCTGGCCATGGTGGTGCCGGGCTCCGGCCTGGTCAAGGCGCAGGCCGAGGCGGAAGGGCTGGACAAGATATTCCGCGATGCCGGTTTCGAGTGGCGCGACCCCGGCTGCTCGATGTGCCTGGCCATGAACGCCGACCGCCTGGAGCCGGGCGAGCGCTGCGCCTCGACCTCCAACCGCAATTTCGAGGGCCGCCAGGGCCAGGGCGGCCGCACTCATCTGGTCAGTCCCGCCATGGCGGCGGCGGCGGCCATGTACGGTCATTTCGTTGATATACGCGAGGTACTGCAATGACTCCGAAGAAACTCATCATCATCGGCGTGGTCAAGCTGGTCGTCCTGTCCGTCGCGGTGGGCGTCGTGTTCAGCCTGTATGGTTGCAACACCGTCCGCGGCCTAGGCCAGGACGTCGAAAAGGCCGGCGAGGCGATCCAGAGGGCAGGCGATCGATGAAACCATTCACCACCCTGCATGGCCTGGTTGCCCCGCTTGACCGCGCCAACGTCGATACCGACGCGATCATCCCCAAGCAGTTCCTCAAGTCGATCAAGCGTTCCGGCTTCGGCCCCAACGCCTTCGACGAATGGCGCTATCTGGATCGCGGCGAACCGGGCATGGATTGCACGAACCGGCCGATCAATCCCGATTTCGTGCTCAACCAGGCGCGCTACCAGGGCGCCTCGGTGCTGCTCACGCGGGAGAACTTCGGCTGCGGTTCCAGCCGCGAGCACGCCCCCTGGGCGCTGGAGGACTACGGCTTCCGGGCCATCATCGCCCCCAGCTTCGCCGACATCTTCTTCAACAACTGCTTCAAGAACGGCATCCTGCCCATCGTGCTGGCCGCCGCGCTGGTCGATCGGCTGTTCAAGGAAGCGGCGGCGCAGGAAGGCTACGCCCTGGCCATCGATCTGCCGGCCCAGACCGTGACCACCCCCGCGGGCGAGGTGATCCCGTTCGAAGTCGACGCCGAGCGCAAGCATCGCCTGCTCAACGGTCTCGACGACATCGGTCTGACCCTGCAACATACCGACACCATCAAGGCCTATGAGGCGCGCCGCAAGGCGGAAGCGCCCTGGCTGTTTGCCTGAAAGGAAAGACCATGAAACTCGCAGTTCTGCCGGGTGACGGCATCGGTCCGGAGATCGTCGCCCAGGCGGTCAAGGTTTTGGACGTCCTGCGCCGTGACGGCCTGAAGATCGAGATGGAAGAGGCCGCCATCGGCGGCGTCGGCTACGATACGGCCGGCGACCCGCTGCCCGAGGCCACCTTCAAGCTGGCCCAGGAAGCCGACGCCGTCCTGCTCGGCGCCGTCGGCGACTGGAAGTACGATACCCTGCCGCGCGATGTACGGCCGGA
>JBAZLW010000202.1:0-5227 GCA_041650095.1 Hydrogenophilaceae bacterium
CGGCAGCCATACTGGTGCAGCAGGGCGCGTTGCGCCTCGGTCTCGACACCCTCCGCGATGACCTCAAGGCCGAGCGACTGGCTCATGGCCAGGATGGCCCGCACGATGGCGGCGTCGTTGGCGTCGTGGCTGATGTCCCGGACGAAGGACTGGTCGATCTTGACCTGGTCGAGTGGCAGGCGCTTGAGGTAGGACAGGGAGGAAAAGCCGGTGCCGAAATCATCCAGGGAAAAGGTCACGCCCAGCGCCTTCAGTTGCTGCATGCGCCGGACCACCTCGTCGACCCGATCCAACACCACGCCCTCGGTCAGCTCCAGCTTCAACCGAGCCGGATCGATGCCGGAACGCTCGATCTGGTCCCAGATCTGCTCGACGAAATCGGACTGGTGGAACTGCCGGGCGCTGACATTGACGGCGATGGTCAGGTTCCGTGTCAGCGGGTCCGCCTGCCAGCGTTTCAGTTGCGCGCAGGCCGTCTCCAGCACCCACTGGCCGATCGGGAAGATCAGCCCGGTATCCTCCGCCATGGGGATGAATTCCGCCGGCGAAACCGCCTGGGCGCCCTCCGGCAGCCAGCGCAGCAGGGCCTCGAAACCCAGGCACTGACCCCGCTCGTCCACCTGGGGCTGGTAGTACAGGCGCAACTCGTCCTGTTCCAGGCTGCGCCGCAGGGCCGTCTCCATCACGCTGCGCCGGTCGATCGCCGCCTGCATGTCGGGATTGAAGAAACGGGTGGCGTTGCGGCCGGCGCTCTTGGCCTGGTACAGGGCCACGTCGGCCTGCTTGAGCAGGACGTCCACCGTCGCCTCCTTGCCGCGGAACAGGGTGACGCCGATGCTGGAGGTGCCCTGGTGGGCCTGGCCATTCGGGGTGATCCGGTAGGGCCGGCCGAGCGCGAGCCGGATCTTTTCCGCGATGGCCTCGGCCTGCTTGGCCGCCGGCGTTTCCTCCTCGCCCAGGCCCTCCACCATCACCACGTATTCGTCGCCGCCCAGGCGCGACACGGTGTCTTCCTGGCGGACATGGTCGGTGATCCGCTGTGCCACCTCGACCAGCAGGCGGTCGCCGACGTCGTGGCCCTGGGTGTCGTTGAGGGCCTTGAAATTGTCCAGGTCGAGGATCATCAGGGCGCCGAATTCATGCGTCCGGTTGCTGGCGATCAGGGCCTGGCCGAGCCGGTCCATCAGCAGCCGGCGGTTGGGCAGGTTGGTCAGGGAATCGAAATAGGCCAGGTTGCGGATCCGTTCCTCCACCTGCTTGCGTTCGGTGATGTCGACGAAGGTGACCACCGCCCCTTCGATGTGGCCGTCGCGCACGATGGGGTGCGCCCAGAACTCCACCGGAAAGGCGCTGCCGTCGGCGCGCCAGTGGACCTCGTCGTCGGCGTGGGCCTCCCTGCCCTCCTGGGTGGACAGGCGCACGCAGCACGCCGACATCGGATAGGGCCGGCCGTCCGGATAGGTGTGATGGATGGTCGCGTGCATCGGCTTGCCGATCAAGTCGGCCTCGCCGGCATAGCCCAGCATGCGCACGCAGGCGGCATTGGCGAAGGTGCAGTGGCCCTCCCGGTCGACGCCGTAGATGCCCTCGCTGGCCGAGTCCAGGACCAGCCTGAGGCGGGCCTCTTCCACACTCAGGCGCTGGAACAGCCGGGCGTTGTCGATGGCGATGCCGGCCTGGTTGGCGAACAGGGTCAGCACCGACAGGTCGCTCTCGGTGTAGGCACCGCCGCCCCGCTTGCCCATGGCGGACAGGCCGCCGATGATGCGGCCCCGGCAGATCAGGGGCACCAGCAGGCTGGAGGCCATGCCCGGCTGCCAGCGGGCGTCCTGGTTCAGGTCATAGGTTGCGCTGTCGCCGAACAGCAATGGCCGCTCATTCTGCAACACCCAGCCGCAAGCGCCCTTGTCGACCGGAAAGGTCATGCCCAGGAGCTGGCTGGCATGGTCGCCGCTGGCCGCCATATAGGTGAAGGTCCGGCCATCCGGGTCGATCATCGGCACCACCATGGTCTCCGCCTGGACGACCTCACCGGCAGCCTCGGCCACCATGGCCAGGACGTGATCGACATCGAGTTCCGAAACCAGCCGCTCGCCCAAGCTGAGCAGGAGCGACAGCTCGCCATGACTCAGGTTGGGGAGGTGGCCACCTTGGCCATCCGGAGCGGCAGCCGCGTCCGGGAAGGGTTGCCGCGAGGTAGGAAATGTTGTCACCGCGCCGGCTCAGAAGGTGACGTTGTAATCGGCGCCCTCGACATCGAGGTAATACGCGCTGACACCCTTGACCTCGGCCTCGACGATGAGGTCGTCCGGCACCGAGACCGCCATGGCATCGACGCAGATCTGGCAGATCGTGAAGCGCACCCCGAGTTCGTGCGCCTTGAGCACCAGGTCTTCCAGCTGCATCATGCCCTTCCTGCGCATGATGCGGCGCAGGATCATCGGCCCGAGCCCGCCGTAGTTCAGCTGCGACAGCGGCAGGTGGCAGGCGCCGTCATGGTTCAGGCCGCGCACCAGATGCTGGAGCATGGAGTCGGTCTCGGTGGCCCGGCCGGCACCGCCGCGCAACCTGGAAAACCACTTCGCCGGCGACCAGACCGGGCGCGGCTTGCGCAGGCAGTTGGCGCCATAGAGCACAAACCACATGCTCATCGCCATGCCCATGGCCTGGAAGCCGGCCGCGATCTCGAAGGCGAGGATGGCCTTGTCCAACTCGCCGCTGACCAGCAGGATGACGCCCTTCTTGCCCGGGCGCGCGCCGTCCGGCCCGGCCGGATGCGGAAGCGTGCTCATCCACCCACCCGGATCGATATCGCCACCCGCCGGTCATCGCCGTGCCTGACCGCCAGGATGGTGTGGCCGTTCACCTGGCAGAAGTCGCGTACCGTCGGTTCGAATACCGGATCGTTGCCGGTGACCTCCAGCGTCTGTCCCGGACCGAGTTCCTGGACCGCCCTGGCCAGCTCGATCAACGGCAGCGGACAGCACACGCCGCACACATCCAGATGAGCCTCGCCCTCTGTAGCCATCCTATGTCTCTCCACCAGGCCCGCTGTTGTCAAGTCGCCGCCATCGACCTGGGCGATCCGTGAGCATGAGTAACAATACACAACAACGCACCGCCATGCCAGTTGACTGCAGGCGTCTCGACCCTGCCGGACGGCGCAACCGGACCCGGAATGACGACGCGGGCCGACCCTGAGTCGGGTTACCCGGTTCACCCAGCCCATCGCTTGCTCTATGCTGGTTGGATGATAAGCGTCATCAGCAAACTTTCGACCGCCACCGACATCGAGGACGAGGCCGAGCGTCAGAAGACGGCCTTGTTGTATCGCAATGCCGGGGCTGCCCAGTGGGCCAACATCATCAATGCCTCCCTGCTGTCCTACGTCAATGCAACCTTGCACATCTCCGGCCGAGTCGCCTTCACCTGGTGGCTGATCGTCGTCACCATTGCCGTAGGGCGCACCCTGCTGGCACGCCGTTTTCATGCCGCCAATCCGGATGCCGCTGCCGCGGTGAAATGGCGCCAGCGTTATCTTGCCACCACCGCCCTGACGGCTGCGGCCTGGGGTGCGGGTACGGTCCTGTTCATGTGGCACGGCCCCGATGCCGCCCTGTTGTTCACTGGCCTGGTCCTGTCCGGCATGGTGGCTGGGGCGGTGTCCATCCTGGCGCCGGTGCACACGGCCTATCGGACCTACTCGTTGCTGATCCTGATCCCGATGGCCTCGGTGATCTTCCTGCAGGCGAATTCGCCGCTGCTCTGGGCTTTCGGCTTGATGACCCTCATCTTCATGGCGGTCGTGCTCACGAGCGCCCGCTTCCTGCATGAAACGCTCGACCGCTCGATCAGGCTGGGGCTGCAACAGAAACAGCTGGTCGACAACATCGAGCAGGCGCGAAATGCGGCCGAAGCGGCCCTGATCGAACAGAAACGGACCGAGGAAGCGCTGCGCGAAAGCCGGGAGCGCTACCGCCAGATCCTCCAGCATTCCCCCACCGGCATCGTGCACTACAACAGCGACCTGATCATCACCTATTGCAACGATCGCTTTGCCGAGATCCTCCACACCGAGCGGGAGAAACTGCTCGGCCTGGACATGAACGGGCTGAAGGACCAGCGCATCGTGCCCGCCCTCAGGATGGCGCTCGACGGCCAGACCGGCGCGTATGAGGGCGAATATGTCTCCACCCTGACCGGCACCCGGATCTGGACCACCCTCTCCTGCGCCCCCATGCTGGATGCGCAAGGCCGGAACGAAGGCGGCATTGCCATCGTCGAGGACGACAGCGTGCGCAAGCGCAGCGAGGACGCGCTGCGCGAAAACGAGGCACGGTTCCGCTACATGCTGGAGACCAGTCCCATCGCGGTACGGATTGCCGGCCTGTCAGGCCACAAGGTGCTGTTCGCCAACCAGCGTTATGCCGAATTGATCGAAGCCAGTGCGGACACCCTGATCGGCGTCGACCCGGTTTCCTATTACGCCGACCCGGACGAGTATCGGGAAATCATCGACCGGCTTGCCCAGGGCGAGCAGGTCACCAACCGGCTGGTCGAACTCCATATCCCGGGCGACAAGGTCAAATGGGCGCTGGCCTCCTATCTCACGCTGGAATATGAAAATGAGCCGGCCATACTCGGATGGTTCTACGACATCACCGAGCAGAAGAAGCTGGAACGGCAGATGGAACTGCTCGCGCAAACCGACCCGCTCACCAGTCTGGCCAATCGCCGCCATTTCATGGCGATCGCGGAAAATGAACTGGCCCGTACGACCCGGTATGGCGGCAGCCTGTCCATGCTGATGCTGGATATCGATCATTTCAAGCACGTCAACGACACCCACGGCCACACTACCGGGGACGCGGTCCTGGTCAGGCTGGGCGAGTTGTGCCATGAGGCGCTGAGGGCTATCGATACCGTGGGGCGCATGGGCGGCGAGGAGTTCGCCGTGGTGTTGCCGCAGACGGGGCCTCGGCAGGCCATTGAAGCGGCCGAGCGCCTGCGCGTCCTGATCGGCAAGACCGAGATCCCCCTGGAGCATGGGCTGCCGCTGCAGTTCACGGTTTCGATCGGCGTGGTCACCCTGTCGGGCCGGAGCAGCAATATCGACACCTTGCTGAACCAGGCCGATACGGCGCTATACGAAGCCAAGCGCAGCGGCCGCAACCGGGTGTGCGTATATCAGGCCCCTGATCAGCCCGCCGCACCGAAGAACAGGTAG
>JBAZLW010000203.1:0-5193 GCA_041650095.1 Hydrogenophilaceae bacterium
AGGCGCCGTCCGTACAATGGAGCACGGTGACCGGCCTGGACACCCTGGACGGCGAGCACCTGCGCATCCGCACCGGCAGCACGGTCTGGAACGGCATCAGCCTGCCCATGATCACCTACACCGGCCTGGCCGACGTGCCGGTCAGGATGCGCGGCGTGGTCGAGTTCGACGCCGCCGCCGTGTACCGGTTCGAGAACCTGTGGCTGGACAACCGGGTGACGATCAGCCAGGGCGCCGCCCGCCTGGTCAACTGCGCGGCGCGCCAACTGCAGGTCGGCACCGCCGAACGCGACTGCCCGGTGATCGAGGCACGCGCCTGCCTGTTCAAGCGGATCGAGGCCGCGCGCGGCCTGGTGCGCCTGGAATACGCCACCGTGCTGACCACCCTGCTGGCCGAACGCCTGGAGGCGAGCGACTCGATCCTGGTTCCGGTCCTGCGCAAAGACACCGTCGACGACGACGTGCCGGCGGCCGGCTGCATCCGCTACAGCCGCCTGTTCCACATCCCGCCCGCGCCCGACCCGGTCGATCCCGAGCTGGTCAACGACCCGGTCTGGGTCGCCCAGGGCAAGCGCTCCGCCCTGCGCTGCTACGCCGGCACCTGCAGCACCGAGCCGGCGCTGTTCTGGAGCGACCAGTTCGGCGAGCCCGGCTGCGGCGTGCTCCACCCGGACTGCGCCCCGGTGTTCCAGTCCGGCGCCGAGGACGGCGGCGAACTGGGCGCCTGCCACGACTACCGCTACGTACTGCGCCAGCGGGCGGTGCTCGACAAGTTGCAAGAATTCCTGCCGGTGGGCATGGAGGCCGTGCTGGTCGCCGATACCAGCCTCGCCTGCGCGCCACCCAAAGCCACCCATACCTGACGGGGACAGCCATGAAGAGCCAAATCTCGCGCGATTCCTTCCAGCCCGGACAACACTATTCCGGGGTCTATCTGCAGCAGGGCCGCATGATCCTGGATGCCGACTGGAACGAACTGACCGACATCCAGAAGGCCGGCCTGGTGGCCGCCCTGCGCGACGCCATCTCGGGCACCCTGGTAAAGGACGGCGGCATCCCCGGCGGCGCGCCGCGCGTGGGCGGCCTGGCCATCGTCGCCGTGCCGAACGGCTCCGCCAACATCCGCATCCAGCCGGGCACGCTCTACGTCGACGGTGTGCCGGCCCGCCTGGACGGCACGGACGTACTGGAGATCGACCGGCAGCCCGGCTACCCGATCGACGCCGACTACAACGGTCAGAACCTCAAGCTCTATGCCGACGTCTGGGACCGCGCGGTCACCGCCCTGGAGCGCGCCGACCTGATGGACGCCGCCCTGCACGGCGCCGACACCGCCACCCGCAGCCAGACCATGCTGCAGGTCAAGTGGTGCCCCGACACCAAGGACCCGCTCGACGAGGACGAAAACCCGGCCATCGGCAACGCCCCGCTCACCCTCAAGCTGCGCCTGATCGCCAGCGGCGGCGATGCCTGCGACCCTTGCGCCAGCCAGGTCAAGGTTGACGAGCGCCTGGGCAACTACCTGTTCCGGGTCGAGGTGCACGATTACGACCCGGCTACGCAATGGCTCACCCTCAAGTGGTCGCGCGACAACGGCGCCGAGGCCTGCGCCGTGGCGGCGATGCCGAACGGTTTCAACCAGGGTGACTGGGTCTGGGAATATTTCGACGACGACACCGAACGCCTGCTCGGCAACCACTTCGCCAGCAACCCGAAGAAACTGCGCGGCCTGATCAAGGAGACCTGCGTCAGCCCGATCGGGGCCAACGAGCCCAAGCAGTATTGCCGGCAGTGGGACGGCTACCTCAAGGTCAAGCTGAACGGCAGCAGCCTGAGCGGGCGCGACCGCGGCGTCGCCTTGGCCACCGGCCCGGCGGCCAGCCAGGCGCACGGCCGGGTCAACCTGACCGGCGGGCTGCTCAAGATCAACCTGGAGTTGATGGAACTGCAGCTCGCCACCACAGGCAATCGCTTCGTGCCCGGCGACTACTGGCTGGCCGAGGTGCGCGAGGCTGCGGACACCAGTGGCGACACCGTGCTGGATGCCGCCGCACCGCGCGGCGTGCGCCACCATTACCTGTACCTGGGCGCGCTGGCCGTCAACAAGAAGCTGGCCATGGAGGACGACGCCTTCGCCCGGCGCATGGCCTTCCCGCCCCTGACCGACCTCACCGCCGACAAGATCGGCTTCAATAACAAGTGCACCGCCCTCTACGCCAGCGCCCGCAACGTCCAGCAGGCGCTCGACTACCTGTGCGCCATCGACGCCTCGGACATCGCCTACACGCTGCCGGCCTGCACCGGCAACACCATACGCGACCTGCTTAAGGCGACGCTGGATCCGAACGGCGACGACAGGCTCACGGTCAAGGACGCACTCGACAACCTGCTCTGCCAGCTCGATGCCGGCCACCTCCCCTACACGGTGCCGGCCTGCGCCAGCGGCCCCTCGGTGCGTGACGGCCTGGAACTGGCGGCCGGCCCCAGCCAGGTCGGCCCGGTGCTCGACAAGCTGCTGTGCGAGTTCAACGCCAGCCAATTGCCAATCAAGAAGCCGGACGCCAGCCTGTGCACCGATCTCCAGTCCGCCAGCGTGATCAGCGTGCAGGACGCCCTCCGGGTGCTGTGCGAGAAGTCGGGCGGCTGCGCCGTGACGGTCACCTCGCCCGAACACCTGGGCATCCTGCTGGACGAGTTCGCCAAGTCGACCACGGCCAAGGACCTGTGGCTCTGCCTCAAGGCCGGTACCTACCCCCTCGCCGCCCTGCCCGACATCGCCGGCAAACGCGGCCTGCGCATCAGCGGCGAAGGCCCGGAATCGGCGCGCATCGCCTTCTCGGGCAACCGCCTGCTGATCGACGCCGACACGGTGACCCTGGAGAACCTCGCCGTCACCTTCACCACCGGCGCCGGCCAGCTCGCCATCCGGGCCGAGGAGGCACGCGCCACCGGCTGCCATTTCGCCCGCACCAGCGGCGTCGCCAACAACCAGGCCATGGTCAGCGTCACCGGCCGGGGCACGGCGGCCTGCCGCCTGGCCTGGCACGGCAACACCCTGTACGCCCAGGTCAAGACCACCCTGTCCACCGGCGGCAACCAGTGGGCCGGCGTCGAGGTGATCGGCGACGCCAAGATGAGCGCGGCCATCCTCGCCCTCGGCAGCGCGGAGCTGCTCGGCGACAAGGCCGCCTACGACAACGCCCTGGTCAAGGTGGCGGAGCAGATCGTGGTCCTGCCCAAGGACACCCGCACCGCCTGGAAGACCAGGCTCGACCAGGCCGCGACGCCGCGCGCCTCGGTGCGCGCGCCCAAGGCCGGTAGCGCCACAATGTCCAAGGTCCTGTCCGCCGACGCCATGACCGTGAGCGAGGCCCAGGCGGCGGTCGAGGATCTGGTCGCCCAGTGGGTCAGCTACAGTTCCGACTGGGCCCTGCGCCTGGAGACCGCGCAAACCGGAGGCGTCCTCTCCGGCAATGTCATCGACGGCTGGCTGCTCCTGGCCAACGGCCACGCCAACTACCGCAGCCCGGACGCCGGCATCAACGGCACCACCCTGACCGGCGCCACGGTGAAGGCCGGCGGCGAGGAACTGCGCATCGAGGCCAACCAGCTGGCGGCGATCAAGGCCAACCTGCAGGCCGGCTCGATCAACGCCGATCGCGCCCTGACCAAGCAGGCCGCCGGCTACGCCCGCCTGTACCTGATCGGCAACAGCCTGTCCGAGACCCGCAACGCCGTGGTGGCGGCCAGTTTCGTCGGCCAGGGCAACACCTGGTACCGCCACCCCAGCGCCGACACCCCGATGGGCTCGGTGATCGCCGACCGCGCCACCTTCACCGGCAACCTGCTGGAAGGCTACACCGACAACGCCGACCTCACCGGCACGGTCAAGGCCGACCGACTGGCCTCGGTGGGCAACGTGCTGATCGACCTGGTGGCGGCGGGGAACTGACGCCATGGCGACCGAACGATGACCAAGCCAAACACCGCCATGACCTTCGCCGGCCTGCTGGCCGTCGGCGGCGGATTGCTGGCCAAATTCGCCGTTTATTCCTGGCTGGGCGCCGCCGGCTACCTGCTCCTGGTACTCGGGCTGGTTCTACTGTTGGCCTTCAAGGACTGGTGACCATGGCGAACAGGATGATCCGGTTCCGTCGTTCCCGCGCAGGCGGGAACCCAGTCGAATCAGGACACTGGATCCCCGCCTGCGCGGGTATGACGACGCCGTGGGCCTTCCCTTGGCCACCCAAGCGCACCGGCCTTTTCAGGAGACTGCCATGAAATTCATGCAAACCCTCCGCCGCCAGTTCCGTACCCGCCGCCCGGTAGCCGCCAAGCCGGCGCGCGCGGATGACAACCGCGCCGCCCTGAGCGAGGCGCTCGGCTACCCGGTCCAGGCCAAGCTCAAGGTCGGCGCCCCCGACGATGTCCAGGAACGCGAGGCCGACGTCGCCGCCGAGCGTGCCCTGGCCATGCCGGAGGGCGTGTTGCAGCGCAAGTGCGCCACCTGCCAGCAGGAGGAGGACGAGGAGGAACGCAAGAAGGCGACGGGTGGCGAGACGCTCCGGCGCAAGGAAGCCACAGGCGCCGCCGGAGGCGCGGCGCCGGCGGGGGTCGGCCAGGTGCTCGGCCAGCCCGGCCGGCCCCTGGAACCCTCGGTGCGCCGGGACATGGAACAGCGCTTCGGACACGACTTCTCCCAGGTCCGGCTGCATCGGGGCAGCGCCGCCGAACGCTCCGCCGAGGCGGTGAACGCCCGCGCCTACACGGTCGGCCAGGACATCGTGTTCGGCGCCGGCGAATACGCGCCCACTTCCGGCGAAGGCCGCAAGCTGCTGGCCCACGAACTCGCCCATACCGTCCAGCAGGCGGGCGGCGGCGCCAGCCTGCGACGCCGCCTGGGCGACGGCCACGACCTGCGCGCCGCCCGCTTCGCCGGCGACCCGGTCCTGGAAGCCTGCTTCGACGACGAACGCTACCTCCAGTCCGGCAGCCAGGGGCCGGCCGTGAGCAAGCTCCAGCAGGCCCTGGTGGACGCCGGTTTCCCGCTGCCGACCCACGGGGTCGACGGCATCTTCATGTCCGAGACCCAGACCGCCCTGAAGAACTATCAGCGTAGCCACGGCCTCGATCCCGACGGCGTGGTCGGGCCGCTGACCATGGGCGCCCTGGACAGCCAGTTCGCCGGTGGTA
>JBAZLW010000204.1:0-5180 GCA_041650095.1 Hydrogenophilaceae bacterium
TGCCCTGCTCAACGCCTTCAACTTCGCGCCCTACGCCCGCCTGGACGACCTCATGGTCAGCTTCGCCCCGCCCGGCGGCGGCGTCGGCCCCCATTTCGACGCTTACGACGTGTTCCTGATCCAGGGCCTCGGCCGCCGGCGCTGGGAGATCAGCGCCCAGGACGACCTGGAACTGATCGACGACTGCCCGCTGCGCATACTCAAGCGTTTCCGGGTCGACCAGTCCTGGGAACTGGAACCCGGCGACATGCTCTACCTGCCGCCGCAATATGCCCACAACGGCGTCGCCCTGACCGACTGCATGACCTGGTCGATCGGCTTCCGCACCCCCACCACGCAGGAGATGGCGACCCAGTTCCTGGTCTACCTGCAGGATCAGATTTGCCTGGACGGCGTCTATGCCGACCCCGACCTGACCTATTCCAGGCACCCGGGCCGGATCCCGGACGCCATGGCGAGCGGCCTGAAGGACATGATCGGCAAGATCCGCTGGACCGACGCCGACATGGACGACTTCATCGGCCGCTACCTGAGCGAACCGAAGGCGCACGTCTTCTTCGACCCGCCCGGGCGGCCGGCCAGTGCGGCCGTGTTCCACCGCCGGCTCCAGGCCAAGGGCATCCGGCTCGATGCCCGCTCGCTGATGCTTTATCGGGGCAAGGTCTTCTACGTGAACGGTGAGCGGGTGGAGGCCGAGCCTGGCCTGGCGCCGCAGTTGCGCCAACTGGCCGATCACCGCGCCTTGCCGGCTGGAGACTACGACGAGATTCTGACCGGCCTGTTGTACGACTGGTACCTGAGCGGCTATCTCGGGCCAGGCCATTAATACAGCTTGTCGGGGTGCATAAAAAATACCCTTGCATACCCCTAGCAATAGGCTAGCGATTTGCTAGAATCCTTCGTCGATTCGTGAGCCACAAGTTTGCGGGTCGAAAACATGTTGATCAACTTTCAAGCTTAAGGAATTCAAAATGAAATATACCGTCCTGCTCGCCGCCCTCCTGGCCCTGGGTCTGTCCGCTTGTGGCAAAAAAGAAGAAGCCGCTCCCATGCCCGCTCCCGAAGCTGCTGCTCCCGCTCCTGAGGCTGCCGCTCCCATGGCCGCTCCTGAAGCTGCTGCCCCCGCTGCCCCGGCCGACGCTGCTGCTCCCGCTGCTGCGCCCGCCGAGCCCGCCAAGTAATTCGTTACTTGTCGAACGAAAAGCCGGCCTTCGGGCCGGCTTTTTTATTGCCTGCCTGCCAACAAGGCCTGCATCCTCGCCACCGCCTCGCGCAAGCGGTCTTCTGAGGTCGTATAGGCGAAGCGGACATGGCGGCCGGCCTGATAGTGGCCGAAATCCAGCCCCGGCGTGATCGCCACCCCGGCCCGGTCGAGCAGATCGGCGGCAAAGCCCTCGCCGTCCGAGGCGAAGCGGCCGATGTCGGCGTAGACGTAGAAGGCACCCTGCGGCTCGACCGGCAAACCGAAGCCCAGGCGTGCCAGTTCCGGCACCAGATAGTCGCGCCGGGAGCGCAACTCGGCCTTGTGGCCCTCCAGGATGACCCGCGTGGCCGGGCCCAGTGCGGCCAGGGCGGCATGCTGGGCCACCGTCGGCGCGGACAGGAAGACATTCTGGGCCAGCCGGTCGATGGCCGGCATCAGGGCCTCCGGCGCCAGCAGCCAGCCCAGGCGCCAGCCGGTCATCAGCCAGTACTTGGAAAAGCTGTTGATGACGATGACGTCGTCGCCCAGCCGGGCGGCGCTGGGCTCATCCGCCCCGTAGATCAGCTCGTGGTAGATCTCGTCGACCATCAGCCAGCCGCCCCGCTCCCGCGCGGCGGCATGGATGGCGCGCAGTTCCTCGGCCGGGATCACCGTGCCAGTCGGATTGCCCGGGTTGGCGACCAGGACGCCGCGCGTGTTCGGGCCCCAGTGCCGCGCCACCAACTCGGCGGTCAACTGGAAGCCGGTCGCCGGGCCGACCGGCACAAGGGCCCCCTTCGCCTCGACCAGACGGGCGAAATGGCGATTGCAGGGATAGCCCGGATCGGCCAGGAGGACCTCGTCGCCGGGGTTGAACAGGGCCGCCATGACCAGCAACAGGGCGCCCGAGGCGCCCGGGGTCACCGCCACCCGGTCCGGCGACACCGCCACGCCATGGCGCTCGGCGTAGTAGCCGGCGATGGCCTCGCGCAGGGCCGGCAGGCCCAGGGCCGGCGTGTAGTGGGTGTGGCCGTCGCGCAGGGCGCGGATGCCGGCCTCGACCACCGGCCCCGGGGTGGCGAAGTCGGGCTCGCCGACCTCCATGTGGACGATGTCGCGCCCGGCCGCCTGCATGGCCCGCGCCCGCTCCAGCACGGCCATGACCCGGAACGGCTCGATGTCGTCGAGCCGGCGGGCCGGGTCAGGCCAGGTTCTTGTCGATGAGCTCACGGACGAAGTGCTCGGGCTTGGCGCCGTGGAAACGGTCGACCACCTCGCCGTTCTTGTACACCAGCACGGTCGGGAAGCCGCGCGCGCCGTTGTGACCGGCGATCTTCATGTTGTCGCCCTCGTCGACCTCGACCTTGGCCAGCCGCACCCGGCCGCCGTATTGCGGGATCACCTTGGTCAGCACCGGGGTCAGGAAATGGCAGGGGCCGCACCAGTCAGCCCACAGGTCGACCAGGACCAGATGATCCCGGGAGGCCTCGATCACATCCTCGTCGAAGTGATGGGTGTCGGTATCGAAGATGCACTTGTCGCACACCGCATCGTGGTGGCCGTGGTCATGTAGCTGATAGGTCATTCATCTGCTCCAAACGTCTCAGCGGGTCCTGCTTGTAGAACCGCCGCATCAGTTCATACACCGCCGGATAGTCGCCATGCAGGACATCCGGCATCTCGAAAAATCCTTCCGACAGCACGGCGAAGAACTCGGCCGGGCTCTCGGACGCATAAGGGTCGATCAGCGTCTCCTCGCCGGCGTCGACCCGGCGGCAGAAATCGCCGTAGGCCCGGTTGAACACCGCCGACCACTCCGCCACCGCCATCCCGGAATGCAGCGGCGGCAGTCCGTCGACGGCGCCATTCCGCATGTCCAGCTTGTGGGCGAACTCGTGGATCACCACGTTGTAACCCTCGCCGCCGCCGGAATGAAAGACATCGTCCCAAGACAGCACCAGCGGACCGCCCTCCCAGGCCTCGCCGCTCAAGGGCTGGCGCACCCGGTGCACGATGCCGTAGGCGTCCGTCACGTCGCGCTCGGGCACGAACTCGGCCGGGTAGACGACGATCTCGTTCCAGCCCTGGTACCACTCGTAGCCCAGGTTGAGCACCGGCAAGGCCGCGAAGGCGGCGATGCGGGTGGCCATGGCGCTGTCGACCGCATGGCCGGCGGCGCCGTTGCAGGCCTTGTCGGCGAGCAGTTGCCGCGCCAGTTCTTCAAGTCGCCCGGCTTCGTCTGCGGAGAGGCCGTCGAACACCGGCAGGGCCAGGGTCTCGGCCCAGGCCGCCGGGTCCAGGGTCAGCGGCGCCGGACCGCCGAACAGGGATTTCAGCAGACCGGCCACTGTGTACCCTTGTCCGGCACAAGCGACGCTTACAGGCCGCGCATGGCCCGCTTGCGGTCGTTCTCGGTGAGGTAGCGCTTGCGGATGCGGATCGACTTGGGCGTGATCTCGACCAGTTCGTCGTCGGCGATGAATTCCACCGCGCGCTCCAGGTTCATCTCCATCGCCGGCACCAGGCGCACCGCTTCGTCGGTGCCCGAGGCACGCACGTTGGTGAGCTGCTTGCCCTTGACCGGGTTGACCACCAGGTCGTTGTCGCGGCTGTGGATGCCGATGATCATGCCTTCGTACAGCGGATCATTGTGCTGCACGAACATGCGGCCGCGATCCTGCAGCTTCCACAGGGCGTAGGCCACGGCGGCGCCATCCTCGGCCGAGATCAACACGCCGTTGCGGCGTTCCGGCATGTCGGGACGCACCGGACCCCAGTCGTCGAAGACGTGGCTCATGATGCCGGTGCCCCGGGTCATGGTCATGAATTCGCCCTGGAAGCCGATCAGGCCGCGCGCGGGAATGCGGTATTCGAGGCGGACCCGGCCCTGGCCATCCGGCACCATGTCGAGCAGGTCGCCACGACGGCGACCGATTTCTTCCATGATCGCGCCCTGGTGATCTTCTTCCAGGTCGATGGTGAGCAATTCGTACGGCTCCTGCTTCTCGCCATCCATCACCCGGGTGACCACGTGCGGGCGCGAAACGGCCAGCTCGAAGCCTTCGCGGCGCATGTTTTCGATCAGGATGGTGAGGTGCAATTCACCGCGCCCGGAGACCAGGAAGACGTCGGCATCCGGGGTGTCTTCGACGCGCAGGGCGACGTTGACCAGCAATTCCTTTTGCAGGCGATCGCGGATATTGCGGCTGGTGACGAACTTGCCTTCCCGGCCGGCGAACGGCGACGTATTGACCATGAAGTTCATGGTCAGGGTCGGTTCGTCGATGGCGATGACCGGCAAGGCCTCGGGCTGGTCGACGTCGGCGATGGTCGCGCCGATGGCGACGTGATCGACGCCGGAGATGATGATGATGTCGCCGGCCTCGGCCTCTTCGACCGGCACCCGGTCGAGTCCACGGAAGCCAAGGATGGTGCCGATCTTGGCCTTTTCCTTGAACTCGTCGCCGAGCAGCACCATGACTTCCTGGTTGACCTTCATGCGGCCGCGTTGCACGCGGCCGACACCGAGACGGCCGAGGTATTTGGAGTAATCGAGCGCGGCGATCTGCATCTGCAGCGGCTCGTCCGGGCTGCCGCTGGGCGGCGCGACGTGGTTCAGGATGGCCTCGTAGATGGCGACCATGTTGTCAGCGGGCTTGGCCAGATCGTCGGTCGCCCAGCCCTGCAGGGCAGAGGCATAGACCACCGGAAAGTCCATCTGCTCTTCGCTGGCGCCGAGCTTGTCGAACAGGTCGAAGGTCTCGTTGACCACCCAGTCCGGGCGGCTGCCGGGGCGGTCGACCTTGTTCACCACGACGATGGGCTTGAGACCGTGCTGGAGCGCCTTGCGGGTGACGAAGCGGGTCTGCGGCATCGGGCCGTCGACCGCATCGACCAGGAGCAGGCAACCGTCGACCATGCCGAGCACGCGCTCGACCTCGCCGCCAAAGTCGGCGTGGCCGGGGGTGTCGACGATGTTGATGCGGGTGCCGTTGTA
>JBAZLW010000205.1:0-5179 GCA_041650095.1 Hydrogenophilaceae bacterium
ATTACGTCATCGCCCCGGCCGAGGCCTCCTCCAACCTGTCGCGCTTCGACGGCGTCCGCTACGGCTACCGCACCCCCGATTATGCCGATCTCACCGACATGTACGAGAAGACCCGCGCCGAGGGCTTCGGCGCCGAGGTCAAGCGCCGGATCATGATCGGCACCTATGTCTTGAGCCACGGCTACTACGATGCCTACTACATCCAGGCCCAGAAGCTCAGGCGCCTGATCGCCAACGACTTCGCCGAGGCCTACAAGGCGTGCGACGTCATCCTCGGCCCGACCGCGCCGACCACGGCGTTCAAGCTGGGCGAGAAGGCCGACGACCCGGTGCAGATGTATCTCTCCGATATCTACACCATCGCCGTCAACCTGGCCGGCCTGCCCGGCATGTCCCTGCCCTGCGGCTTCGACGGCCAGGGCCTGCCGATCGGCTTGCAGCTGATCGGCGACTACTTCGCCGAGGCGCGCCTGCTCAATGTCGCGCATCAATACCAACTTGCCACCGACTGGCACCGGCGCGCGCCGGGAGGGTTCTGACCATGCAATGGGAAACCGTCATCGGGCTTGAGGTTCACACCCAGCTCACCACGAAGTCGAAGATCTTCTCCGGTGCCAGCACGGCCTTCGGCGCCGAGCCGAACAGCCAGGCCTGCCAGGTGGACATCGCCCTGCCCGGCGTCCTGCCGGTGCTCAACAAGGGTGCGGTGGAACGGGCCATCCGCTTCGGCCTCGCCATCGGTGCGAAGCTGAACCGGATCAACGTCTTCGACCGCAAGAACTACTTCTACCCGGACCTGCCCAAGGGCTATCAGATCAGCCAGTTTCCGCTACCCATCGTCGAGGGCGGCAGCCTGGACATCCAGGTGGGCGAGGAAACCAAGACCGTGCGCATCACCCGCGCCCACCTCGAGGAGGACGCCGGCAAGTCGCTGCACGAGGATTTCCACGGCATGACCGGCATCGACCTCAACCGGGCCGGCACCCCGCTGCTGGAGATCGTCTCCGAGCCGGACATGCGCTCGGCGGCGGAGGCGGTGGCCTACGCCAAGGCACTGCACACCCTGGTGACCTGGATCGGTACCTGCGACGGCAACATGCAGGAAGGCTCGTTCCGCTGCGATGCCAACGTATCCGTGCGCCGTCCCGGCGAGCCGCTCGGTACCCGACGCGAGATCAAGAACCTCAACTCCTTCCGCTTCCTGGAACAGGCGATCAACTACGAGGTGCGCTGGCAGATCGAGCAGATCGAGGACGGCCACATGATCCAGCAGGCCACCGTGCTGTTCGACCCGGATAGCGGCGAGACCCGGATGATGCGGACCAAGGAAGACGCCCACGACTACCGCTACTTCCCGGACCCGGACCTGCTGCCGGTGAAGCTGGACGAGGACTGGATCGAGGCGGTGCGCGCCGGCTTGCCGGAGCTGCCGCAGGCCAGGCAGGACCGCTACAAGAGCGAGTTCGGCCTGTCCGCCTACGATGCCGCGGCCCTGACCGGCTCGCGCGCCCTGTCCGATTACTTCGAGGCCGTGGCCGCCGCGCTGGTCAAGCCGGACCCGAAACTGGCCGCAAACTGGGTCATGGGCGAACTGTCGGCAGCGCTGAACAAGGCCGAGCTCGACATCGCCGCCAGCCCGATCCCGGCTGGCCTGCTGGGCAAACTGCTGGGCCGCATCCAGGACGGCACCCTGTCCGGCAAGCTGGCCCGGCAGGTGTTCGAGGTGATGTGGACGGAAGGCGGCGAGCCGGATGCCATCATCGAGGCCAGGGGTCTGAAGCAGATGTCGGACTCGGGCGAGGTCGAGCGTATCATCGACGAGGTCCTGGCCGCCAACCCGAAGTCGGTCGAGGAATTCCGTTCCGGCAAGGAGAAGGCCTTCAACGCCCTGGTCGGCCAGGTCATGAAGGCGACCAAGGGCAAGGCCAATCCGGCCCAGGTCAACGATCTGCTGAAGGCCAAGCTGGCCGGCTGACAGGACCGGCTGGCCTCAGCGGCCGCTGGTCAGTTCGAGATAGCGGGCCTTGTCGGCCTCGTATTTGCTCTGGATCTCCTCCAGGGCTTTGCGGTGCAGGATGATCTGCTGGTCGATGTAGTCGGTGTTGGCCTGGGAGCGGCTGTTCACGCGCATGACCTGCAGGCTTTCCAGCATGGCCTGTTCCTGTGCCAGTTCGCGCGCCTTGGCCCGTTCGATATCGCGCACGCTGCTGAAGGTGGCCAATAGGGCGCTGTCGCGACGCTGTCGCTCGAGGGCCTCGCGTTCTTCCGTCGCCTTGCGTGCCTCCGCCTGTTGCCGCAGTTGCCGGGCCTGGGCCGAAGTGGGCGCCGGTTCGACGCGATTGATGATTCGGCCCTGGGGACTCAATTCGGCATGGCCCTGGCCGGCGTATTGCGGCGGGATGCTATCGCCGTAGTGAACCACGCCTTTCCCGTCCACCCAGCGGTAGGTCGTGGCCCAACCGGCGGTCGCCGCCAGCAGGGCCGCCAAGGTCAGGCCGCTCCGTATTGCTCGCGATAGCGGGTGATGGCTGTGCGTGTATCCGCCCATTCCTTTTTTCCCTCCAGATAGGCCAGCAGGTCGTCCAGGTTGACGATGCTGACGACCGGCAGTCCATGCTGCCGGCTTACTTCCTGTACTGCGGACAGGTCGCCGAGGCCGCGTTCCATGCGGTCGAGGGCGATGGCGACGCCGCAGGGGGTGGCGCCGGCGGCCTTGATCAGCTCGACCGATTCGCGCACCGAGGTGCCGGCCGAGATGACGTCGTCGACGATCAGGATGCGCCCGGCCAGCGGGGCGCCGACGATGGTGCCGCCCTCGCCGTGGTCCTTGGCCTCCTTGCGGTTGTAGCTGTAGGGCAGGTTGCGGCCCATGCCGGCCAGCGCCACGGCCACCGTGGCGGCGAGGGGGATGCCCTTGTAGGCCGGCCCGAACAGGCCGTCGAATTCGAGGCCGGACGCCAGGATCGCCCTGGCGTAGAACTCGCCCACCTGCTTCAGCGACGCGCCGTCGTTGAACAGGCCGGCGTTGAAGAAATAGGGGCTCAGGCGCCCGGCCTTGGTCTTGAACTCGCCGAACAGCAGGACCTTGCGCTCGATGGCGAAGCTGAGGAATTCATCCTTGAACGACTGCATTTACTCCATCCGATTGATGTTTAACGGTATTGTAATCCAGGCCGGTGTTACGGCGCGTATCCGCATGCCGTGTAGGAGCGCCGCTTGCGGCGCGAATCCGGTTCGGCCCGCAAGCGGGCCTCCTACGGCGCAGGCCGTTATGCCACCCCGAGCAGGGTCAGCGCCACGAAGGCGGCGAACAGGGCGAAATGGCCGATGCCCTCGATGGCGTTGCTCTCGCCGTCGTGCAGGTTGTTCATCGCGGTCAGCAACGTGACCAGCAGCATGGCGGACTGGATCGGGGTGAGCGCCATGACGATGCGCTCGCCGGTGAACAGGGCGATGCCCTCGATCACCGGCAGGGTCAGCAGCACGGTGGCCAGCGAGGCGCCGAGGGCGATGTTCATGGTGGTCTGCATGCGGTCGTGCTGGGCCGCGCGCAGTGCCGCCATCAGTTCCGGGCTGGCCGAGATCAGCGCCACCGTGACGGCCGGGATGGCCAGCGGCAGGCCGGTGCCTTCCAGGCCGGCGCCGAGCAGCACCGACAGCACCTCGGACAGCACGCCGACACCGGCCACCGCGCCGACCAGCACCGCGGCGTGGATCCAGTTCGGGCTGGCGACGGTGTCGTGGGCCTCGTGCTCGACTTTGCCGTATTCGAAAAACTGCCGGTGCTCGATGGTCTGCAGGCGCAGGAAGGCCATATAGAGCAGCGCCATCATCACCACCGAGAAGGCCGAATAGGCAATCCACTTGTCGTCGGGCACGAACTCCGGCACGAACATGCCGAGGCCGAGGGCGACCAGCAGCATGGCGATGTAGCTGTTGGCCGAGGCCAGGTTGTACTTCTGGGCGCCGTGCTTGAGTCCGCCGATGATGGCGGCGATGCCGATGATGCCGTTGATGTCGAGCATCACCGCCGCGTAGACGGTGTCGCGCGCCAGGGTGGGCGAATGGCTGTCGAACATCATCACCACCAGGATCACCACCTCCACCGACACCGCCGACAGGGTCAGGATCAGGGTGCCATAGGGCTCGCCCAGGCGGATGGCCAGCACCTCGGCGTGGTGGGTGATGCGGAAGGCGACCCCGATGATCGCGGCCAGGAGCAGAAAGAACAGGCTCCAGAGGAAGGCGCCGCCGGATTCAAGGGCGGCATGTTCCAGGCCGAAGCCGGCCACGCCGGCCGCGACGGCGGCGAACAGCGGCCATTCGGCACCCAGGTAATTACGGCCGCTCATGGCGTTCCCCCGACGTAAAATCCATGCTCATCCTGCTTTAGCGAAAAAACCGTGCGCATTGTATCCCTGAACCTCAACGGCATCCGCTCCGCCGCCAAGAAGGGCGTCCTGGATTGGCTGGCCAAATCCGGCGCCGACATCGTCTGCCTGCAGGAACTCAAAGCCCAGACCGCCGACATGAGCGCCGAGATGCTCAACCCCGAGGGCTACTTCGGCTATTTCCACTACGCCGAGAAGAAGGGCTACAGCGGCGTCGGCATCTGGTCGTGCAGGCAGCCGGACCAGATCATCGAAGGCCTCGGCATCGCCGACATCGACGCCGAGGGGCGCTACATCGAGGTCCGTTTCGGCAACCTGTCGGTGGTCTCGGTCTACCTGCCCTCCGGCTCCAGCGGCGAAGAGCGCCAGGCCGCCAAGTTCGCCTTCATGGAGCATTTCCGGCCCCACCTGGAAAAGCTCATCGCCAGCGGTCGCGAGGTGGTCGTCTGCGGCGACTGGAACATCGCCCACACCGCGAAGGACATCAAGAACGCCAAGGGCAACCAGAAGAACTCCGGCTTCCTGCCCGAGGAGCGGGCCTGGATCGGCGACCTGTTCGCCAGGGTCGGCTGGGTCGACGTCTACCGCCGCCTCTACCCGGAGGCCGAGGGCGAGGGCTATACGTGGTGGAGCAACCGCGGCCAGGCCTGGGCCAAGAATGTCGGCTGGCGCATCGACTACCAGATCGCCACCCCGGGCATCGCCGCCAAGGCGCAATCAGGCAGCGTGTACAAGGAGGAAAGATTCTCGGACCACGCTCCGCTGATCGTGGATTACGAGGGAATGTT
>JBAZLW010000206.1:0-5177 GCA_041650095.1 Hydrogenophilaceae bacterium
CGGATCGGTTATGGCAAGGATGCCCTGATGCCGCACAACTTGACCCTGACGGTCATCGGCGCCGCCATGCTGTGGGTGGGCTGGTTCGGCTTCAACGCCGGTTCCGCCGTGGCCGCTGATGGTCGTGCCGGCATGGCCATGGCAGTCACCCAGATCGCCACCGCCGCCGCCGCACTGTCCTGGATGTTTGCCGAGTGGTTCGGCAAGGGCAAGCCCAGCGTCCTGGGCATCGCCTCCGGCGCCGTTGCCGGCCTGGTCGCCATCACCCCGGCCTCCGGCTTCGTCGATCCGACCGGTGCCCTGATCATCGGCCTGGTCGCCGGCGTCTCCTGCTTCTGGGGCGCCACCTCGCTGAAGCGGATGCTGAAGTATGACGACTCCCTGGACGCCTTCGGCGTGCACGGCATCGGCGGCATCGTCGGCGCCCTGCTGACCGGCTTCCTCGCGGTCGAAGCCATCGGCGGCACCGCCGGCAGCATGGGCCAGTTCATGGTCCAGCTGAAGGGCACCGCACTCACTATCGCCTACACCGCGGTTGGTACCTACATCATTCTCAAGGTGCTCGACCTGGTCATGGGTCTGCGGGTTTCCGAAGAGGAAGAACGCGAAGGCCTGGACATCGCCCTGCACGGCGAGCGCGTGGAGTAACGCGAACGATGCTCCTTCGCCACCCCGGTCATCGGGTGGTTTCACAAAGGCGCCGAAAGGCGCCTTTTTTTATGCCTGGCCACCGTGCGCGGTATAGTCGCCGCCATGAGAATCCTGATCCTCGCCGTCGGCGACAAACTACCCGGCTGGGCCGAGACGGCCGTGGCCGACTATGTCAAGCGCATGCCGCGCGAGGCACGCGTCGAGGTGGTATCGGTGAAGCCCGAGAAACGCTCCGGCCAGTCGGCCGAGCGGATCAAGGCGCTGGAGGCGGCGCGCATCCTGGACAAACTGCCGGCCGGCTGTGCCCTGGTCGCCCTCGACGAACACGGGCGCGAACTTGCCACCCGGGAGCTGGCGCAGACCCTGGATGGCTGGCTCCATTCCGGCCGCGATGTCGCCCTGGTCATCGGTGGTGCCGACGGTCTGGCGCCCGAAATACTCGACCGGGCAGAAACCAGATTGTCCCTGTCCCGCCTGACCTTGCCGCACGCCCTCGCCCGCGTCCTGCTGGCCGAGCAGTTGTACCGGGCCTGGAGCCTGCTGGCCAATCATCCGTATCACCGCGACTGACAGGGTAGAATTACGCCATGTCGAAATCGCTTTACCTCGCCTCGCAAAGCCCCCGTCGTCTCGAACTACTGCGCCAGGTCGGACTGGCGCCCCTGGTCCTGCCGCTGCGCCATGCCCAGCCGCGCGCCGACGTCGACGAAACCCCGCTGCCCGGTGAAAGAGCGCTCGATTATGTTCGCCGACTGGCCCGCCAGAAGGCCGAATCCGGCCTGCTGGCGCTGACCGGCCGCCGCCTGCCGGTCATGCCGGTTATCGCCGCCGATACCACGGTCACCCTGGATGGCCTTATCCTGGGCAAACCGGCGGACGCCGACGAGGCCAGCGCCATGCTGCGCCGCTATTCCGGGCGTTCACACACGGTGCTGACCGCAGTGGGCCTGGCCTACCGGAACCGCATCGAGATCGCCGTGTCGGAGAGCGAGGTCCACTTCAAGCCCCTGTCCGAGGCCGAGATCGCCGCCTATGTCGACAGTCATGAGCCCTATGACAAGGCGGGGGGGTACGGCATCCAGGGACGGGCGGCCATGTTCGTGGAACACATCTCGGGCAGCTATTCCGGCATCATGGGCCTGCCCTTGTATGAAACCGCCGAGTTGCTGAGAACCTTGGGCTACGAGGTGCTTTAAGTAAGGGCAGCTGAGAGTTGAGAGTCGAGAGTCGAGAGTGTTTTTCTCTCTCGACTCTCGACTAATTACTCTCGACTGGTTTGCCATGAGCGAAGAAATACTGATCAACATCACCCCGCAGGAAACGCGGGTGGCCGTGACCTACCTGGGCGCGGTGCAGGAACTGCACATCGAGCGCGCCAATCAACGCGGCCTGGTCGGCAACATCTACCTCGGCAAGGTCAGCCGGGTGCTGCCCGGCATGCAGTCGGCCTTCATCGACATCGGCCTGGAACGCGCCGCCTTCCTGCACGTCGGCGACATCTGGGACGCCCGCGAAGGCGACAGCCTGCGCCCGATCGAACGCATCCTGCACGAGGGCCAGAACGTCCTGGTCCAGGTCATCAAGGATCCGATCAGCGCCAAGGGCGCCCGCCTGTCGACCCAGATCAGCATGGCCGGCCGCTTCCTGGTCTACCTGCCGCAGGAGACCCGCATCGGCATCTCCCAGAAGATCGAGGACGAGGCCGAGCGCGAGCTGCTGCGCGACCGCCTGCAGAGTCTCTTGCCGCAGGACGAGCATGGCGGCTTCATCATCCGCACCATGGCCAACATGGCCGAGGATTGCGAACTGGCCGCCGACATCGAATACCTGCACACCATCTGGGATGCCATCAAGAACCGCGCCAATACCAGCGAGGGGCCGGCGCTGATCTTTCAGGAACTGGACCTGGCCCATCGCGTCCTGCGCGACTTTGCCAACGACGAGACCGACCGCATCCTGATCGACTCGCGCGAGACCTATCTCCGGATGATGGGCTTCGCCGAGGACTTCACCCGCAATCTGGTCAAGAAGATCAACCACTACGTTGCCGAACGACCGCTGTTCGACCTCTACGGCGTCGAGGACGAGATCGAGAAGGCCCTGGGCCGCCGGGTAGACCTGAAGTCCGGCGGCTACCTGATCATCGACCAGACCGAGGCGCTCACCACCATCGACGTCAATACCGGCGGCTATACCAGCGGCCGCACCTTCGACGAGACCATCTTCAAGACCAACCTGGAAGCCTCCCAGGCCATCGCCCGCCAGTTGATGCTACGCAACCTGGGCGGCATCATCATCATCGATTTCATCGACATGGACGTGGCCGAACACAAGGAGTCCGTGCTGGGCGAGCTGACCAAGGCCATGGCGCGCGACCGCACCCGCATCACCATCAACGGCTTCACATCGCTGGGCCTGATCGAGATGACCCGCAAGCGCACCCGCGAGAGTCTGGCCCGCCAGGTCTGCGAGCCCTGTCCGACCTGCCAGGGCCGCGGCCATATCAAGACCGCCCAGAGCGTGTGCTACGAAATACTCCGCAACCTGACGCGCGAGGCGCGCCAGTTCAATGCCCGCGAGTTCCGCATCCTGGCCTCGCCGCCGGTGATCGACCTGTTCATCGACGAAGAGTCGCAAAACCTGGCCCAGTTGTCCGACTTCATTGGCAAGCCGGTTTCGCTGCAGGTGGAAACCCTGTTCACCCAGGAACAGTACGACATCATCCTGCTCTAGGCAGGCGAGACTTGGGAATTGCGGCTGCGCTCCTATGATGTAAGTGCATCATCAAGCCAATAAAAAGGAGACGCCATGATTGCCTTTGCCAAACCAACCACCAAGATTGCCATCGCGCTGTTCCCGCTGCTTATGGCGGGCTGCGCATCGACTGACGACGTGCGTGCGATCGATACCAAGATCGATGGCGTCCGCGCCACCGCCACTGCTGCGATGGACAAGGCCGGCCAGGCCCAGGCCACCGCAGACGAGGCCCTGAAGCGCGCCACCAGGGCCGAGGAGATGGCCCAGACCGCCCTGACCCAGAGCGGCAACGCGCAAGCCAGCGCGGCTCAGGCGGCGGACGCCGCCAAGCAGGCCCAGGCCGCCGCCGAAGCGGCCGCAGAACAGGCCGCTCAGGAACGGGAAAAGGCCGAGCGCATCTTCAAGAAGGCCATGGAGAAATAGACTTGGCCACCGTGGCCGCCATCAGGGGCGGCCCGGTTGCTGCGTGCCGATGACGACCGGGGTGCCTTGCGCTTCCTCGACCACCCGAAAGGCCTTGTCCCAGTCGATGCTGTAACGGGCATTGGAGGTGGCGCGAATGACCGCCGCGACCATGACGGTCTTGCCCATCTCGCGGCGACGTTCGGCCAGCGGCCGATGTGCTTCCAGGTACAACCGGCCTGCGCGGGTGCCCGCCTTGTAGGGCTGGTCAACTATTCTCACCGGGGTTCCGACGGCCACCCGGCCGAACAATTGTCGTATGGCTGCCGGTTCCAGCCGTATACAGCCGTGGCTGACCCGCATTCCGAAGCCGTATTTCTTGTTGGTGCCGTGGATCAGGTAATCGGTACTACCCAAGCGCAGGGCAAACTCGCCCAATGGGTTGTCGTCGCCGGCCGCGATGAGCATCGGCATCGTTTCCCCCTGTGCCGCGCGTTCCTGCCGGATCGACTCCGGCACATGCCAGACCGGGTTCCTTTCCTTGCCTGAGACCCGGGTATGCATCTCGGGCACCTGCCAGCCCTGTTTGCCGATCCCGATCGGATAGGTCAGCACCTGGTGCTGGCTGCCGGTACGTGGGCGCGGGTAGTAGTAAAGCCGCATCTCCGGCAGGTTGACGACGATGCCGACGCGTGGGGCATCCGGCAGGATGCGCCGTCCCGGCAACAGCAAGCGTGTCGACGCACCGGGCAGCCAGGGGTCGACCTTGGGGTTGGCGCTCTTGATTTCCTCGTAGCCATAGCCGTGACGGTGGGCGATATCGAGCAGGGTGTCCTCGGCGCTGCTGCGCACCTGCTTCTGCTTGCCGACCAGATCCTCGCCTGGCATCAGTACCAGCGTTTCCGCCCACGCCGGAGCACCGAGCCGCAACAGGCAGGTCAGTAACAGCAAGGCAGCGATTTTCACGGTAGATCCGTCCGGGGCCGGCAACGCTCCGATTATCCTGGAAACGGCGCCAGGCCGTCAGCGGCATTCCGCCAGCAGCCGCCCGACCATGCGCTCGGCCTGGCCGGCGTAGCCGCCGCCGAACAGATTGAAATGGTTGAGCACGTGGTAGAGGTTGTACAGGGTCTTGCGCGTTGCATAGCCGTCATCGAGTGGCCAGGCCTCCCGGTAGGCGTCGTAGAAGCTTGCCGGAAAGCCACCGAATAGCTCGGTCATGGCCAGGTCGGCCTCCCGGTCGCCGTAATAGACCGCTGGGTCGAACAGCACCGGCTCGCCGCTGGCATAACCGTAGTTGCCGCCCCACAGGTCGCCGTGCAGCAGCGAGGGGACCGGCCGATAACCCGGAAACAGGTCGTTGAGCC
>JBAZLW010000207.1:0-5163 GCA_041650095.1 Hydrogenophilaceae bacterium
CGGCCTGGGCGGCTACGTCGCCTTCCCGGGCGGCATGATGGCCTCGCTGCTGGGCAGGCCGCTGGCCATCCACGAACAGAACGCCGTGGCCGGCATGACCAACCGGGTCCTCGCCTGCCTGGCCGACCGGGTCCTGCTCGGCGTGCCCGGCGCCTTCGCCCAGGGCGTCGACCGGCCGATCCCCTGCGGCAAGGTGGCGACCGAGTGGGTCGGCAATCCGGTCCGTCCGGAGATCGCCGGGCTGCCGGCACCAGCCGAACGCTACGCCGGGCGCACCGGTCCGCTGCATCTGCTGGTGATCGGCGGCAGCCTGGGCGCCAGGGCGCTCAACGAGATCGTGCCGCAAGCGCTGGCCGGGATTGCGGCCGACCGGCGGCCCGAGGTGCGGCACCAGGCCGGTGCCCGCAACATCGAGGAACTGAAGGCCAACTACGGCGCGGTACAGGTCGAGGCCGACTGTCTGGCCTTCATCGACGACATGGCGGCGGCCTATGCCTGGGCCGACGTGGTGATCTGCCGGGCCGGCGCCTCGACGGTGGCGGAACTGGCGGCGGCCGGGGTGCCGGCGGCGTTGGTGCCCTTCCCGTCCGCGGTGGACGACCACCAGACCCTGAATGCCCGCTTCCTGGCCGATGCCGGGGCGGCCTGGCTGATGCCGCAGGGTGAATTGACGGCCGAAGGACTGGCGGCCTGGCTGGCCGGCCTGGACCGCGCCGAATTGCAGGAACGGGGCGAGCAGGCACGCGCCCGCGCCAAGCCGGAGGCCACCGCGCGCATGGTTGCGGTGGTCAAGGAGATCGCGAAATGAAACACAAGGTCCGCAAGATACATTTTGTCGGCATCGGCGGCGCCGGCATGAGCGGCATCGCAGAGGTGCTGATCAACCTGGGATACCAGGTGTCCGGCTCGGATGCCGCCAGCAACGTCGTGACCCAGCGCCTGGCCGGCATGGGCGCCAGAGTGGTCCAGGGCCATGGCGCCGAAAACGTCGAGAAGGCCGACGTGCTGGTGATCTCCTCGGCTATCAAGGAGGACAACCCGGAGGTACAGGCCGCCCGTGCCGCGCATATCCCGGTAGTGGCGCGAGCGATGATGCTGGCCGAGTTGATGCGCTTCAAGCAGGGCATCGCGGTGGCCGGCACCCATGGCAAGACCACTACCACCAGCCTGATCGCCAGCGTACTGGGCGAGGCCGGTCTGGATCCGACCTTCGTGATCGGCGGCAAGCTGCTCGCGGCTGGCGTCAACGCCCGCCTGGGTACGGGGGAATGGCTGGTGGCCGAGGCCGACGAGTCGGATGCTTCCTTCCTGCACCTGTCGCCGGTGCTGTCGGTGGTGACCAACATAGACGCCGACCACATGGAGACCTATGGCCACGACTTCGAGCGCCTGAAATCGGCCTTCGTCGAGTTCCTGCACCGGCTGCCGTTCTGGGGCATGGCGGTGGTGTGCGCCGACGACCCGGTAGTGCGCGAGCTGCTGCCCCGGATCGAAAAGCCGGTGTTGACCTATGGCACCGGCGAGGACTGCGCCATCCAGGCCGTGGACATTCGCGCCGAGGCCTCGGGCATGCGCTTTACCGCATTGCGCAACGGCACCCGCTCGCCGATCGAGGTCAGCCTCAACCTGCCCGGTATGCACAACGTACTGAATGCCCTGGCTGCGATTGGCGTGGCCTGGGAGCTGCAATTACCGGATGCCGCTGTGCAGCGCGCCCTGGCCAATTTCTCGGGGGTCGGCCGCCGGTTCCAGCGTTACGGCGATATCGCGTTGCCGGATGGCCGCCGCTTCACCTTGGTCGACGACTATGGCCACCACCCGGTCGAGATGCGCGCCACCCTGGCCGCGGCACGCGGCGCCTTTCCGGATCGTCGTCTGGTGCTGCTGTTCCAGCCGCACCGCTACACCCGCACCCGCGACCTGTTCGAGGACTTCGTCCAGGTCCTGTCGCTGGCCGATGCCGTGCTCCTGACCGAGGTCTATGCCGCCAGCGAGGCGCCCATCGTCGCCGCCGACGGCCGCAGCCTGGCCCGCGCCGTGCGGGTGGCCGGCAAGATGGAACCGGTGTTTGTGGCCGAGGTATCCGATCTGCCGCAGGCCCTGGCCGATTTCGTCCGTGACGGCGATGTGGTGCTGACCATGGGAGCCGGCTCGATCGGCCAGGTGCCGGCGCAGCTGGCCGCCTTGGGAGGTGCCCAGGCATGAGCCTGCGCGGCCGCCTCGAACAGGACGTCGACATGAGCCGGCACGTCAGTTGGCGGGCAGGCGGGCGGGCCGAGCGGGTCTATTACCCGGTCGATCTGGACGATCTGTGCGCCTTCCTGCGCGAGCAGCCGGAAAGCGAGCCGCTGCACTTCGTCGGCCTGGGCAGCAATTTGCTGGTGCGCGATGGTGGAATCAAGGGTACGACGGTGTTATTGCACAACGCGCTGAGTAGGATCCGGATCGAGGATCAGAGCCAACCCGAATCGGCGCTGGCTCTGGTCTACGCCGAGGCCGGCGTGGCGAGCCCCAAGGTGGCCCGTTTCGCGGCCACCCACGACTTGGTCGGCACCGAGTTCCTGGCCGGCATACCCGGCACGCTGGGCGGGGCCCTGGCCATGAATGCCGGCTGCTATGGCCAGGAGACCTGGGACTACGTCACCCAGGTGCTGACCGTGAACCGGCACGGCGCGACCCGGCGGCGTTCGCCGCGCGAGTTCCGGGTCGGCTATCGCCATGTCGCACCCGATGAAGCGCGCGACGAGTGGTTCGTGGCCGCCTGGTTTCTGTTGCAGCGTGGCGACGGCCAGGCCGGCCGGGCGCGGATCAAGGACCTGCTGAAGCGGCGCATCGCCAGCCAGCCGCTGCATCTGCCCAACGCCGGTTCGGTGTTCCGGAACCCGCCGGGCGACCATGCTGCCCGTCTGATCGAGTTCTGCGGCCTCAAGGGCCAGCGGATCGGCGGTGCCCAGGTGTCGGAGAAACACGCCAATTTCATCGTCAATGCGGGTGGAGCCACGGCAGCGGATATAGAGGGATTGATCGATTTGGTGGCAGCGACGGTGCAGGCGAAGACCGGCGTGGCATTGATTAGGGAAGTGAGGATCGTCGGTGATAAATAAGTTTGGCAAAGTTGGGGTGTTGCTGGGCGGGCGTTCTGCCGAGCGTGAGGTGTCGCTCAAGAGCGGTGGCTCGGTACTGGCCGCATTGCGGCGGCAGGGCGTCGATGCGCATCCGTTCGACACGGCCGAGCATGGCTTGGCCGAACTGGAACGGGCAGGCTTCGAGCGGGTGATCATCAGCCTGCACGGCCGCGGTGGCGAAGACGGAACCTTGCAAGGCGCGCTGACGCTGATGGGCATCCCATTTACCGGCAGCGGGGTGATGGCCTCGGCGCTGGGCATGGACAAGTGGCGCAGCAAGCTGATCTGGCAGGCGGCCGGCCTGCCGGTGCCCGAGTACGCCCTGCTGAGCGCGGACAGCGATTTCGATGCGGTGGAGAAGCAGCTCGGCCTGCCGCTGTTCGTGAAGCCGGCCAACGAGGGTTCCAGCGTCGGCGTCAGCAAGGTCAGGCAGCACGGCGGCCTGCGCGCCGCCTACGAAGAGGCGGCCCGGCACGACCCCCTGGTGCTGGCAGAGCGCTACCTGTCGGGCGGCGAGTTCACCGTCGCGATTCTGGGCGATACCGCCCTGCCGGTGGTGAAGATCGAGCCCGCCACCGACTTCTATGACTACGAGGCGAAGTACTTCCGCGACGACACCCGCTATCTCTGTCCGGCCGGCCTGACCGAGACGCTGGAGTCGGAGATGCGCGAACTGGCCAAGCAGGCCTTCGCGGTGATTGGTTGCCGGGGCTGGGGCCGGGTCGACATCCTGCTGTCCGAGGATGGCCGGCCCTTCCTGCTCGAGATCAACACCTCGCCCGGCATGACCGACCACAGCCTGGTGCCGATGGCGGCGCGGGCGGCGGGGCTGAGCTTCGACGAGCTTTGCCTGCGGATACTGGAGTTGGCCTGTGTGGAATGACCCGGCCTCGCTCAACCGGCTGAGCGGCCTGCTGCTCTCGGCTACCGTCCTGTTCGCCTTCTGGATGGCGGGCAGGCAGGCGGTCGAGACCTGGCTGCCGATCCGGTCAGTGGAGGTTCGCGGTGCCATGCACAAGGAGACCCGGCAAGCCATCGGCCCCGCGTTGGCCGGCCTGTCCGGCGGGTTGTTCTCGCTCGACCTGGAGGCGGCCAGGCAAGGCTTCGAGGCCTTGCCCTGGGTACGGGTGGCGAAGATACGGCGGGTGTGGCCGGGCAGTCTGGTGGTGGAGCTGGAAGAGCATGTGCCGGCCGCCGCCTGGAATGACCTGGCCGTGCTCGATGTCCACGGCGAGGTGTTCCCGGTCAGGCCCTGGCCGGGCCTGGCGCGCTTCCACGCCCCGGAAGGGATGGAAAGGGAGGTGGCCAGCCGCTATGGCGAATACGTCCGCCAGCTGGGTGGCCGGGGTTGGCGGGTCGCCGGGATTCGGGTCGACGCCCGCCGGGCCTGGCGGATCGATCTGGCCGACGGCGTCACCATCGATCTCGGGCGGGATCGACTCGATGAGCGGCTGCAGCGCTTCGTGACCTTTTATCCGCTGGTGCTCGCCAAGGTGACAGGCATTCGGCGGGTCGACATGCGTTACCCAAACGGCTTCGCCGTTCAGGGTGAAGCGCGCACATGAGATGAGCAAGATGCGAGACAACAAGGACTTGATCGTCGGACTGGACATCGGGACGTCGAAGATCGTCGCCATGGTGGCCGAGGTGCCGCCGGAAGGCGGCATCCACATCATGGGCATGGGCGTGGCCCAGTCGCGCGGCCTGAAGAAGGGCGTGGTGGTCAACATCGAGGCCACCGTGTCGGCCATCCAGCGCGCCCTGGAAGACGCCGAACTGATGGCCAACTGCAAGATCGGCCAGGTCTATACCGGCATCGCCGGCAGCCATATCCGCTCGCTCAACTCGCACGGCATGGTGCCGATCCGCGACCGCGAGGTGGTGCAGAACGACATCGACCGGGTGATCGAGACGGCGCGGGCGGTGAACATCTCGACCGACCAGCAGATCCTGCACGTGCTGCCGCAGGAATTCATCATCGACGGCCAGGAGGGCGTGCGCGAACCGCTCGGCATGTCTGGTGTGCGCCTGGAGGTGA
>JBAZLW010000208.1:0-5156 GCA_041650095.1 Hydrogenophilaceae bacterium
AGCGACACCATCGCCAACACTGCTACTGCTTGAATCAGGCAACGCGGACCACACCGACGACAAACAAAAAAGCCCTGATTTTTCAGGGCTTTTTTGATCGCATTTACAGATTCACCCCTTGGCCAAAACCCTAGAACGGAATATCGTCGTCCAGGTCATCAAAGCCGCCGCCACTGCCGCCGGCTGCCGGCTTCGCGCGCGGCGCGCTGCTGCTGCTTTCCGCGGCCGGGGCGTCGTAGTCGGCGCTGGCGCCGCCACCACCGCGGCCACCCAGCATCTGCATGCGGTCGCCGCGGATCTCGGTGGTGTAGCGGTCGTTGCCTTCCTTGTCCTGCCACTTGCGGGTGCGCAGGCTGCCTTCGACGTAGATCTGGCTGCCCTTCTTCAGGTACTGGCCGCAGACCTCGGCCTGGCGGCCGAAGAAGGCGACGCTGTGCCATTCGGTGACTTCCTGCATGTCGCCGCTCTTGTCCTTGAACTTGTCCGTGGTGGCGATGCGCAGGTTGGCGATCGCGTCGCCGCTCGGCAGATAGCGCATTTCCGGGTCGCGGCCCAGGTTGCCGATGAGTATTACCTTGTTGACCGAAGCCATTTCAATGTCCCCCTTGCAATAAATTTCTTACACCTTCTTCGTCCCAGCCGTTCTGGCTGACCTTGAGCATCACGGCGCCTTCCTCGGGCAGCACGGTCACCGCCTCGATGCCGGCGAACACCGTCAGCCGGTTGGCCAGGCGTTCCGCTTCGGCGTGATCGAGTCTGCCGATGTGGAACATCTGGGTCTTGACCCTGGGCGGCGGCCGCATGGTGGCGGCCAGGCCCAGCCAGACCGCCATCAGGCCCGCGCAGAAGAGGAATACCGTGCCATGGCCACTATGCTGGGCCAGCCAGCCGCCGGCCGCGCCGCCGAAGAACAGGCCGGCCGCCTGCGAGGTATTGTAAACCCCCATCGCGGTGCCCTTCGATTCGGGCGGCGCAATCTTCGAGATCAGCGACGGCAGGCTGGCCTCCAGGATGTTGAAGGCGATGAAATAGAGCAGCAGCGCGCCGACCACGGCCCAGAAGAAATCGAGCGAAAAGGCCAGGGCGATCTGGGCCGCCAGCATCAGGGCCACCGAGCCGACCAGCACCGGTTTCATCTTGCCCTTCTTCTCGCCGACGATGATCGCCGGCACCATCAGGATGAAGGCGATCACCACCACCGGCAGGTAGACCAGCCAATGCCGGCCGGCATCGAGGCCGTCCTGGATCAGGGCGAAGGGCACCACAGTGAACATGGCCATCTGGGCGGCGTGGAGGGAGAAGATGCCCCAGTCCAGGCGCAGCAGTTCGCCCTGCCGGAGGACGTCCTTCAAGCGCGCCGGGCTGGCCTCGGCGTCGGAGTGGAAGGCGGTCTTGCCGGGATTGGGGATGACAAACTTGACCACCAGAATGGCCAGCAGTGCCAGCACCCCGGTCAGGGCGAACATGCCGGGCATGCCGATCCAGCCGTAGATCGCCGGGCCGGCTGCGAGCGAGAAAGCGAACGACAACCCGATGGTGCCGCCGATCATGGCCATGGCCTGGGTGCGTTTCTCTTCCCGGGTCAGGTCGGCGAGCAGCGCGGTCACCGCCGCCGAGATCGCCCCGGCGCCCTGCAGTGCCCGGCCCAGGATGATGGTCTCGATGCTGGTGGCGGAGGCGGCCAGGAAGCTGCCCAGGGCGAACAAGAGCAGGCCGAAGATGATCACCGGCTTGCGGCCGATCCGGTCCGAGGCCATGCCGAACGGGATCATCAGCACCGCCTGGGTGAGGCCGTACATGCCGAGGGCGAGGCCGATCTTGGCGTGGTCGTCGGTCAGGTCCTTCGCGTACAGCGCGAACACCGGCAGGATCAGGAACATGCCCAGCATGCGCAGGCCGAAGATGGCGGCCAGTGAAAGGGCGGCCCGGCGTTCAAGCCGGGACACGGCATCGATTTCTTGTGACACGGTTTGGGCTGACTGGGGAAAGTGCGTAATATTAGCCGTTTTCTCCCCTGGCCTTGCACGCGATGATCAGAGTCCGTGGCGCCCGCACCCACAATCTCAAGAACGTCAACATCGACTTGCCGCCGCACAAGCTGGTGGTGATCACCGGCCTGTCCGGCTCCGGCAAGTCCTCGCTGGCCTTCGACACCCTCTATGCCGAGGGCCAGCGCCGCTATGTCGAGTCCCTGTCGGCCTACGCGCGCCAGTTCCTGCAATTGATGGAGAAGCCGGACGTCGACCTGATCGAGGGCCTGAGCCCCGCCATCTCGATCGAGCAGAAGGCGACCAGCCACAACCCGCGCTCGACGGTCGGCACGGTGACCGAGATCCACGACTACCTGCGTCTGTTGTTCGCCCGCGCCGGCACGCCGCGCTGCCCGCATCACGGCATCGAGCTGGCGGCCCAGACGGTGTCGCAGATGGTCGACCAGGTCTTGGAACTGCCGGTGGACACCAAGCTGATGATCTTGGCGCCCCTGGTGGTGGGCCGCAAGGGCGAGCAGCTCGGCCTGTTCGACGAGCTGCGCGCCCAGGGCTTCGTGCGTCTGCGCGTCGACGGCGAGGTGCACGACATCGACGCCCTGCCCAAGCTGGACAAGAACAGGAAGCACACCATCGAGGCGGTAGTCGACCGCCTCAAGGTGCGCGAGGACATGAAGCAGCGCCTGGCCGAATCGTTCGAGACCGCGCTGCGCCACTCCGACGGCAAGGCCCTGGCGGTCGAGATGGACAGCGGCCACGAGACCCTGTTCTCGGCCAAGTTCGCCTGCCCGGTGTGCGACTACGCCCTGCCCGAACTGGAGCCGCGCATCTTTTCGTTCAACAACCCGATGGGCGCCTGCCCGAAGTGCGACGGCCTCGGCCAGATCACCTTCTTCGATCCCAAGCGGGTGGTAGCCTTCCCGCACATGTCGCTGGCCGGCGGCGCGATCAAGGGCTGGGACCGGCGCAACGCCTTCTTCTACCGGATGCTGGAATCGCTGGCGATGCACTACGGCTTCGATATCGACACGCCCTATGAAAACCTGCCGGCCTCGACCCAGGAAATCCTGCTCTTCGGCAGCGGCAGCGAGGTCATCCCCTTCCAGTACATGGGCGACGGCGGCCGCCGGGTCAGCCGCAAACACACCTTCGACGGCGTCATTCCGATCCTGGAGCGGCGCTACAAGGAGAGCGAATCGCAGATGGTGCGCGAGGACCTGGCCCACTACATCGCCTCCTGCCCGTGCCCGGAATGCGGCGGCAGCCGGCTGCGCATCGAGGCGCGCAACGTCATGGTCGGCGGCCGCACCCTGCACGACCTGGCCCGGCTGCCGATCCACCAGTCGCTCAAGTTCTTCAGCGAACTGACCCTGGCCGGCCACAAGGCCAAGGTGGCCGACAAGATCGCCAAGGAGATCGTCGCCCGGCTGTCCTTCCTCAACGACGTCGGCCTCGACTACCTGTCGCTCGACCGCTCGGCCGACACCCTGTCCGGCGGCGAGGCCCAGCGCATCCGCCTGGCCTCGCAGATCGGCTCCGGCCTGACCGGCGTGATGTACGTTCTCGACGAGCCGTCGATCGGCCTGCACCAGCGCGACAACGACCGCCTGCTCGGCACCCTCAAGCACCTGCGCGACCTGGGCAACTCGGTGATCGTGGTCGAGCACGACGAGGACGCCATCCGCCATGCCGACCATATCGTCGACATGGGACCGGGCGCCGGCGAGCACGGCGGCGAGATCATCGCCGAAGGCAGCCTGGCCGACATCCTGGCCAGTGAGCGCTCGCTCACCGGCGCCTACCTGTCCGGCCGCCTGAGCATCCCGCTGCCGGCCAAACGCCGCCAGCCCCGCGAGGATCGCGTGCTGACGCTCGCTGGTGCGCACGGCAACAACCTGCAGCACGTCACCCTCGACCTGCCCACCGGCGTGCTGGTCTGCGTCACCGGGGTGTCCGGCTCGGGCAAGTCGACCCTGATCAACGACACCCTGCATGCCGCCCTGGCCAACCTGCTGAACGGCTCGGCCCTGGAGCCGGCACCCTATGAGCACCTGTCCGGCAGCGAATTTTTCGACAAGATCGTCAACGTCGACCAGAGCCCGATCGGGCGCACGCCGCGCTCCAACCCGGCCACCTACACCGGCCTGTTCACGCCGATCCGGGAGCTGTTCTCCGGCACCGTGCAGGCCCGCGAGCGCGGCTATGAGCCTGGCCGCTTCTCCTTCAACGTCAAGGGCGGCCGCTGCGAGGCCTGCCAGGGCGACGGCATGATCAAGGTGGAGATGCATTTCCTGCCCGACATCTACGTCCCCTGCGACGTCTGTCACGGCAAGCGCTACAACCGCGAGACCCTGGAGGTGGAGTACAAGGGCAGAAACATCCACCAGATACTGCAGATGACGGTGGAGGAGGCGCGCGCCTTCTTCGACCCGGTGCCGGCGATCAAGCGCAAGCTGCAAACCCTGATGGACGTCGGCCTCAGCTACATCCGCCTCGGCCAGTCGGCCACCACCCTGTCCGGCGGCGAGGCGCAGCGGGTCAAGCTGTCCCTGGAACTGTCCAAGCGCGACACCGGCCGCACCCTCTACATCCTGGACGAGCCCACCACCGGCCTGCACTTCCACGACATCTCGCTGCTGCTGGAGGTGCTGCAACGCCTGGTCGAACACGGCAACACCGTGGTGGTGATCGAGCACAACCTGGATGTGATCAAGACCGCCGACTGGATCGTCGACCTCGGCCCCGAGGGCGGCGACGGCGGCGGCCGCATCATCGCCACCGGCACTCCCGAGCAGGTAGCCGCCAACCCGGCCAGCCATACCGGGCGCTATCTTAAACCCGTGCTGGAACGCCACCATGACTGAACCTGTCCGCCTGTCCAAGCTGATGGCCGAGCGCGGCATCTGCTCGCGCCGCGAGGCCGATGTCTACATCGAGCGCGGCTGGGTCTATGTCGACGGCGAGAAGATCGACGTGCTCGGCACCAAGGTCGACCCCGGCTGCGAGATCAAGCTGGCCGGCCAGGCCAGATCGGCGCAGCAGCAACGCGTCACCATCCTTCTGCACAAGCCGGTCGGCTATGTCTCCGGCCAGCCCGAGCCGGGTTACAAGCCGGCGGTGATGCTGATCCAGCGCGACAACCAGTGGCGGGAAGGCGGCGGCCCGGCC
>JBAZLW010000209.1:0-5155 GCA_041650095.1 Hydrogenophilaceae bacterium
CTGCTCGATCGATGCCATGCTGACGTCGGTGCCGATGCGGCAGTTGAGCTTGGTATCGACGCCCAGGTCGATGATGCGCTGGATCTCGGCATCGAGAACTTCACGCGGGGTGCGGAAGCCGGGGATGCCGTAGCGCATCATGCCGCCGAGTTCGGCGTGGTCGTCGAAGATGGTGCAGCTGTGGCCCTTCAGGGTCAACTGGTAGGCCGCGGCCAGGCCGGCGGGGCCGCCGCCGATGATGGCGACCTTCTTGCCGGTGCTGGGAACGCTGGGCTTGTTGAATGCCAGCTTGTTCTCGATCGCCCAGTTGCCCAGGTAGTGCTCGACCGAGTTGATGCCGACGTTCTCTTCCACCTGGTTGCGGTTGCAGCCGGACTCGCAGGGGGCCGGGCAGACGCGGCCCATGACGGCCGGGAAGGGGTTGGCTTCGGTCAGGCGACGCCAGGCGTATTCCTGCCAGGACATGCTGGGCTTGCCGTCGGCGCCCACGGGCGGTTTTTCGATGCCGCGCACGATGTTCAGGTAGGAGCGGATGTCCTCGCCGGCCGGGCAGGAGCCCTGGCAGGGCGGCGTGGAGAGTACGTATTCAGGACACTTGTGGGTCCAGCTGGCCTGGAAGATCTTGTCCTGCTCGGAACGGTAGTCCGCCTCGGTCTCGCCGTCCTTGTAACGGCGCCAGTTCTTGCCTTCACTCTTGTTTACGTCCTTGGATGTGACCGACATCTTCGCTCTCCTATCGTAAATCGTGCGGCGGGGGGCCGCCTGTGTCTGTACGCGGTCGCCCGCAGCTAATTCAAAAAATCAATCCTGTTCCAGCTTGATGGCTGTGCTGACCAACTGATGCACACCGCCAACCTGGCTCATGTCAAAACCGTAATAAGGCACAACCTTGGTGAACTGGGCCTTGCAGATGGCGCAGATCAGGGCCAGGAAGTTGACTCCGTTCTCCTGGGCCACGGCGTTGTAGGCATTCATCCGCGGCAGGGCGCCCTTGACCCGGGCTTCAATCAGGTCATCAGTCAACACGCCGCCACCGCCGCCGCAGCAGAAGGTGGACTCGCCGATGGTTTCCTCCGCCATGTCCTGGTAGTTGTTCACCACCGCGCGGATGATGTTGCGCGGGATGGTGAACTGGCCACCGGGCTCGTCGCCCATGCGGGAACCGCGGGCGACGTTGCAGGAATCGTGGAAGGTAACCGTGCGGTGGTCGTTCAACGACTTGTCGAACTTCAGCACGCCCTGCTCGATCAGGTCCCAGGTGTACTCGCAGATGTGCATCGGCTGCTTGTAGCGCGGGTCGAGCTTGCTTTGCAGTTCGATCGAGAACGGGTCGTTGCCGCCGTAGCCGATCCCGGTCAGGGTGTTCCAGAAGGCATAGGCGACGCGCCAGGCGTGGCCGCACTCGCCGACGATGATGCGCTTGACGCCCAGTTCCAGGGCGGCGTCGCGAATCCGCATGGCGACATTGCGCATGGTTTCGTAGTTGCCGTTGAACAGGCCGAAGTTGCCGGCCTCGGAGGCGTGGCTGGACAGGGTCCAGGAGGCGCCGGCGGCATGAAATACCTTGGCATAGCCGATCAGCGACTCGACGTGCGGCTCGGAGAAGAAGTCGGCCGACGGGGTCACCAGCATGATCTCGGCGCCCTTGACGTCCAGGGGCATCTTCACGGCGACGCCGGTGTCGGCTTCAATGTCTTCTTCCAGACCGAGCAGGGTGTCTTCCAGGGCCGGGCCGGGCAGGCCGAGGTTGTTGCCGATCTTCTGGACCTTGTTGAGGATCTCGCTGGAATACTTCTGACCCATGCCGGCGTAGTTGAGGATCTCGCGGCCGGCCATGGTGATCTCGGCCGTGTCGATGCCGTAAGGGCAATAGACAGAGCAACGACGGCACTCGGAACACTGGTGGTAATAGGTGAACCACTGGTTCAGGGTGTCCTTGGTCAGGTCCTCGGCGCCGACCAGCCAGGGGGCGATCTTGCCCGGCAGGGTGAAGTAGCGGCGATAGATCTTGCGCATCAGGTCCTGACGCGCAACCGGCATGTTGTTCGGGTCGGCGGTACCGAGGAAATAATGACACTTGTCGGTGCAGGCGCCGCAATGCACGCAGGCGTCCATGAACACCCGCAGGGAACGGTATTTCTTCAGTGTCTGACCCATGCGGTCAATGACGCGCTCTTTCCAGTCGTCGCCCAGTTCGAACGGGTAGCCGAGAAAATCCTGGGTCGGCTGGGCGGCTGGGAAAGTTTTGACATGCGCCATCGATCCTTCCTGGATCTTGGGCACCTTGGTGTAGGCGGTATCCGACAGTTTGGGTACTTCGAACTGTGCTGCGGCCACGTTAGCTCCTTACGTTCTTACAGTCGATGTCCGTGAGGACGACTCAGCCATTGTCCTTGTCGAGCGCCGCAGCCCAGGGGGCCAGGTGACGGCGTTCGCGCGGGTTGTCCACCTGGTTGCGGGTGGGGCTGAAGAAGACACCGGGGACATGAAGCAGCTTGCTGATCGGGAAGATGATCATCAGCAGGGCCACCAGAAACAGATGCACCAGCAGGGGGCCATCGCTGGGTAGCGGCTGCCAGTCAAAGGTCACCAGGCCAAGGGCAAAGGTCTTGAGGGCAATAATGTCGGTATGGGCGACGAAGGTCATCATCATGCCGGACAGGCCGATGGCAATCAGGAGGGCCAGCATCAGGTGATCGGACGGGGTGGAGATGTAGCGCACCCGGTCGACCAGGAAGCGGCGCGCCCAAAGACCGGCCAGACCGGCGACCATGGCCAGGCTGGCGTACATGCCGAACGGCTGGATGAATTCGACCCAGAACCAGACCGGCTCCTGGAAGTAGCGGATGTGGCGCAGCAGGACCAGGGCCAGACCGACATGGAACAGGTAGCCGAAGATCCAGATCCACTTGTTCGACTTGAACAGGCTCTCGAAGAACACGACCTCGCGGAACATGCGGAAGCGCACGCCCGTTTTGGTGATGGGGGCCGGTGTGGTGGGTATGTTGAGCGGTGCCGGTGTGGAGGCGTACTCATATACCCGATAAGCCAGGCCACCGATCAGTATGATCGCGGCAACGTAGTAAAGGCCGATGTAGAAAGCGGTCAGGGCGGACATTCAATCCTCTTTACTTACAGTCGAGAGTCGAGAGTGGAGAGCCGAGGGAATAAACCCCTCAACACTCGGCTCTCGACTCTCGGCTATCAAAAACAATAGCCGTGAGTTTCGGCCAGCCTTGCGAGCCGGCCGCGTGTGGATGCTTAGATACAGCCGGTCGGCTTGGGCAGGCCGGCGATCTTGCAAGCCTGCTTGGCGGGGCCGTAGGGGAACAACTCGTACAGGTACTTGTTGTTACCCTTGTCCGCACCGAGTTTCTTGGCGATGGCCTTGGTCAGGACGCGGATGGCCGGGGCGATCTGGTACTCGCCGTAGTATTCACGCAGGAAGTTGACGACTTCCCAGTGGTTCTCGGTCATCTCGACCTTTTCTTCCTGAGCCAGGTAACCGGCGATGTTCTCGTCCCAGTCGGCCAGATTGACCAGATAGCCTTCTTCGTCGACTTCAAACTCTTTACCAGCGACTTCAACCATGGGCATGTTATTTCTCCTAACGATTCAAAATTACAACCAGGACTGACAGTTGCTGTGCTCTGCGACCAGATCCACAAAACCGCCGTAATCCACGACACTTACCCCGTCCAGAACGCGATCGGCCATGCCGCGCGCGGAGAGATCGGGACCCAGGACATACAACTTCACGTCGGCCATGGCCGCTTGAACCTTGCCCTCGAAACTGCCGCCCTTGGTGGCGCCGTAGACGCCATCCTCGATCAGCAGGACCGCTGAACCCTTGCTCGCCATACGCAGGCAGCTCTCCAGGGAGTTGCGCTCGTAGGGGGACTTGTTGACGATGTGCAGCATAGTCATCTCCATCAGAAGCTGATAAGGACGTCTTGCTCGTCCATCTTGGCGGCCATTTCGGCGCGATCGAGGACAATCACGTCGACCAGCAGGTCATCCTCGGTCAGCCCGCGGGCCTCCATGGATTCCCGTTCCACGTACAGTTTCTCGATGTCGTAGCCTTCCAGGGCGCGGTAGGTGGGCGAAAAGTTCTTCTGGCCCAGCGCCTTGGTGTCCTGACCCTTCTTCAACTCGTACACGCCATCGTCGATGAATGCCATGCTCACGTCCTGCTCGAAGGCCGCGGAGATCAGCACCACTTCCAGGCCCTCCAGGGCATAGATGGTGCCGTAGGGTGCCTTGCGGTTCACGAACATGAACTGCTTGACGACGCCGCCTTCTTCCATATCCATTTCGTCGTTCATCTTCTCTTCCTCAGTCGCCGAAGGTTACCAGGCGATCGCTCTGGATGCCGGCTTCCACCAGTTGGCCGAGTCCGGAAATCCGGAAACCCTCGGCAAGGTTGTTGGCATCCTTGCCCTGACGCTTGGCCTCGTTCTCGTCCATGATGCCGCGGCGTTGCGCGGCGGCGATGCACACCACCAGGTCGAGACTGTACTGCTTGGACAGTTCGCTCCAGCGGTTGACGATGTGACGGTCGTCGCGCGGGGGCTCGGTCAGGCGGGTCGAGTTGTTGACACCGTCGTGATAGAAGAACACGCGGTAGATCTCATGACCCTTTTCCAGCGCCGCCTTGGTGAAGTTGTAGGCGCTGTCGGAGGCCTCATGGGTATAAGGCCCTTCGTTAACTAATACACCGATCTTCATTTGAATATCCCTAAATCCAATTAACCGATTCGTCGACAACGCCGGGAGGGGTGCTCCCGGCGCGCTTCGTCAGAAGCGGATCTGAGCAGAGGCGTTCAGGCTGCTGCGGCCGCCGCGCCAGTTGTCGATGTGGTACTTGGTGAAGGGCAGACCGGTCTTCTCGAAGAAGGCGGGCCAACCGATACGGTCGATCCAGTCGTTCATCCGTTCCCACGGACGGCCATCGGCCTTGTAGGTCGCCAGGATCTTCTTGACGATCTCGGATACCTCGGGCCAGCGCGGCGGGTTGTTCGGAATGCCGGCAGCGACCAGCTTGTGGAAGGTCGGCTTGGAACGGGCGTTGGAGTTCTTGCCGCCGACCCAGATGGCAAACTTGGAATGCTCGGGGTCGTTGATCTGCATCGGGGGGCACGGGGGGAAGCAGGCG
>JBAZLW010000210.1:0-5140 GCA_041650095.1 Hydrogenophilaceae bacterium
CAGGTCGGGTTGGGCTCGGTGCATGGGCTGGCGGCGCCGCTGGGCGCCTTCTTCCCGATTCCGCACGGCGCCGCCTGCGGCACCCTGGTGGCCGAGGCGACGCGGATCAATATCGCGGCCCTGCAGGAACGTGCGCCCGACAGCCCGGCACTGAAGAAATATTCGGAAGTTGGCTGCCTGCTTGCCGGCCAGCCTCTCGACGACACAGAGGGTCTGGCCGCCCTGCCCAAGATACTAAACGACTGGACCGGGCGGCTCGACATGCCCAGATTAGGGAGCTACGGGGTGACGGCAGCCGATTTGCCGCGCATCGTCGCCAACAGCCGCGGCAGCAGCATGAAGACCAACCCTATCGTGCTGAGCGACGACGAGATCGCCCGGCTGGTCAGCGCCCGGCTCTAGTCGTCCAGGTCGCCGCCAAGCACCCGCCTGACCACCTCGAGCGGAAAGCCGCGGCCGGCCAGGAATCGCATCTGTTTGGCCCGTTCGGCGGCATTCACCGGCAGGTGGCCAGCGAACCTTTTCGCCCAGACGGTGCGCGCCATTTCCAGATCGTTGTCGCGCGCGCCCCGCAACACCTCCGCCACGACCGCTTCGGGCACCCCCTTGTCACGCAGATCGGCCTTCAGGCGCAGACTGCCGTGCCGGCTGGCGCGCGCAGTCGCCAGGGCCTCGGCATAACGTTCGTTGGATAGCAGGCCCTCGCGTTCCAGGGCATCGAGCAGTTCGGCAATCTCATCCGCCTCGCCGTGCGGGGCGAGCTTGCGTGCCAGTTCGGCCCGGCTGTGCTCGCGCCGGGCCAGCAGGTTCAGCGCGCGCGCGCGCAGGGTCATTCGCCGGCAGCCGCCCCGGCCGTCTTGACGCCGAGCTTCTGGCGAATCTGGGTCTCGATCTCGGCAGCGATGTCGGCATGCTCCCGCAGATATTCGCGCGCATTGTCCTTGCCCTGGCCGATCTTCTCGCCCTGGTAGGCATACCAGGCGCCGGACTTGTCGATGAACTTGTGCGCCACGCCCAATTCGATGATCTCGCTCTCGCGCGAGATGCCGGCGCCGTACAGGATATCGAACACCGCCTCCTTGAACGGCGGCGCCACCTTGTTCTTGACCACCTTGACCCGGGTCTCGGAACCGACCACCTCGTCGCCCTTCTTGATCGCGCCGATGCGGCGAATGTCCAGGCGCACCGAGGCATAGAACTTAAGCGCATTGCCGCCGGTGGTGGTTTCCGGGTTGCCGAACATGACGCCGATCTTCATGCGGATCTGGTTGATGAAGATCACCAGGGTGTTGGTGCGCTTGATGTTCGCGGTCAGTTTGCGCAGCGCCTGGCTCATCAGCCGGGCCTGCAGACCCATATGGGAGTCGCCCATCTCGCCTTCGATTTCCGCCTTCGGGGTGAGCGCCGCCACCGAGTCGATGACGACCACGTCCACCGCGCTGGAGCGCACCAGCATGTCGGCGATCTCCAGGGCCTGCTCGCCGGTGTCCGGCTGGGAGATCAGCAGGTCGCCGATGTTCACGCCCAGTTTCTGGGCATAGATCGGATCGAGCGCGTGCTCGGCATCGATGAAGGCCGCGGTGCCGCCCAGCTTCTGCATCTCGGCGATGACCTGCAGGGTCAGGGTGGTCTTGCCGGACGATTCCGGACCGTAGATCTCGACCACCCGGCCGCGCGGCAGGCCGCCCACGCCCAGGGCCACATCCAGGCCCAGGGAACCGGTGGAGACCACCTGGATATCGTCGAAGATGCTGCCATCGCCCATCTTCATGATCGAGCCCTTGCCGAACTGCTTCTCGATCTGCGACAGCGCCGCTGCCAGGGCCTTGCTCTTGTTGTCGTCCATGTCCGTCTTCTCCAAATTCAATCGGCCGATTATGGCATAGCCGCCAAGTCCGCCTGCATCTCACGAAAGGCATATGCCACCGCCTGCATGCGCACCTGCCGGCGGTCGCCGGCGAAACGGCGCGTCTCTGCGCGAACCGGTCCATTGGCCGTTGCCCAGGCGAAACATACCGTACCCACAGGCTTGGAATCTGAGCCTCCGCCCGGACCCGCGATGCCGCTGATGGCGAAGGCCGCCTGGGCTCGGCTATTGCGCAGCGCGCCGGCGGCCATCTCCCGTACTGTCTCCTCGCTGACCGCACCGTGACGCTCCAGGGTGTCGGCGAGCACGCCCAGCATGTCCGTCTTGGCCTCGTTGCTGTAGGTCACGAAGCCACGCTCGAACCAGGCCGAGCTGCCGGCCAGCGCGGTGATCGCCTGGGCGGCCCAGCCGCCGGTGCAGGATTCCGCCGCCGCCAGCCGCCAGCCCTTGCCGAGCAGGACCGCGCCCAGTCCGGCGGCCATGGCCTCCAGTGCATCCTGGCTCAGTTCAGCCATGCCGACACCGCCATGAGACAGAGCACGGCGTAGCCTGCCGCCAGGACATCGTCGATCATCACGCCGAAGCCGCCATGGACGCGAGCGTCCAGCCAGCCGATCGGATACGGCTTCCAGATATCGAACAGGCGGAACAGCGCGAAGGCCAAGCCATAGCCCCACCAGGTCGCGGGCGCGAACGGCAGCACCATGAGGAAGGCGGCGATCTCGTCCCAGACGATGCCGCCGTGGTCGTGCACCCCGAGGGCCGCGCCGGTGCGGCCGCAGATCCAGACCCCGGCGAGCAGGAACAGGGCGACCAGCACCCAATACACCGGCGCGGCGAGGCCCATCATGGCGAAATAGAACGGGAAGGCCACCAGGGTGCCGGCCGTGCCGGGCGCCCTGGGCGACAGACCGAAACCGAAGCCGAGGGCCATGAAATGGGCCGGATGCGCCAGGGCGAAGCGCCAGTCAGGCCGCCGGCGCCCGGCGGAGGGCGGGCGCTCAGTTTGCAAAGTGGTCAAAGCCGGTCACCTTCATGTCGAGCTGCTCGCCGTCCGGGCGCCGCACCCGCAAACCCGGGGCGGCGCTGATGCGGCCGATGCGGCTGAGCGGCACGCCAGCCGATTGGCCGGCCGCCAGCACCGCTTCTTGCTGCCCCTGGGCGGCGGTAAAGCAGAGTTCGTAATCGTCACCACCGGCCAGCAGGCAGGCCATGGCGCGCGGGTCCGGCAGCCGCGCCGCCACCGCGGCGGCGGCAGGCAGGCGGGCCAGTTCGATCTCGGCGCCCAGTTGCGAGCGTTCCAGAATATGGCCGAGGTCGGCGAGCAGGCCGTCGGAGATGTCGATGGCGGCATGGGCCACCCCCGCCAGGGCCAGACCGAGAGTGACACGCGGCTCCGGGGCATGCAGGCGGGCCAGACAGGCCGCAGCCTCCGAACCGGTCAATTCAAGCTCGCCGAACAGGTGGCGCAATCCGAGCGCCGCGGCGCCGATTTCCCCGGACACCCAGATGTCGTCGCCGGCCTTGGCACCGTCGCGGCGCAAGGCACCGCCCGCCGGCACCTCGCCCAGGATGGTGACGCTGATGTTGAGCGGCCCGCGCGTGGTGTCGCCGCCAACCAGGTCGACGCCGTAACGGTCCGCCAGGGCGAAGAAACCGCGGCTGAAACCGGCCAGCCAGGCCTCGTCGGCCTCCGGCAGGGCCAGCGAGAGCAGCGCCCATCTTGGTGTCGCCGCCATGGCGGCGAGGTCGGACAGGTTCACCGCCAGCGACTTGTGGCCGAGTCGTTCCGGGTCGGCATCGGGGAAGAAGTGCCGGCCGGCCACCAGCATGTCGGCGGAAACCGCCAGTTCCATGCCGGGCGCGGGCCGGATCAGGGCGGCGTCGTCGCCGACGCCGAGGACGGCATTAGGGGCCGGACGGTCGAAATAGCGGGCGATGAGGTCGAATTCGGAGGCCATCACCCAGCCCGGCTTACGGCCTGGCCGCCGCCTCGATCTCGATCCGGCGCACGACCTTGGCCAGCTTGTCGAGCACGCCGTTGACGTACTTGTGGCCATCGGTGCCGCCGTAGGCCTTGGCCAGGTTGACCGCCTCGTTGATGGCGACCTTGTAGGGCACGTCCAGGCTGTGGCTCAGTTCGTAGGCGCCGATCAACAGGATGCCGTGCTCGATCGGGGAAAGCTGCTCGACCGGACGGTCCAGGTGCAGCGCCAAAGCTTGATTCAACACCTCCGCCTCGGCCAGCACACCTGCCAGCAACGTTCTGAGGAATTCAACATTGGCATCCTGATACTCATCCGCCTCCTCGGCCTGGACCAGCAGGCGAGCCAGGTCGTCCCCGGTCAGGCGCCACTGATACAGCGCGCGCAGGGCCAGTTCGCGGGACAGGCGGCGGTTACCGCGTTTCTTGCTCATAAACTTCTCAACAGGCAGGCCATCTCGATTGCACAATGGGCGACGTCACGGCCCTTCTCGGTCATCCGCGCAGTGGCCTGGTGATCGTTCTCTGTGGTCAGCACGGCGTTGCCGATCGGCACCCCGGTATCGAGCTGGACCCGGGTGATGCCGGCGGCCATCTCGTTGGAAACGATCTCGAAATGGTAGGTGTCGCCGCGGATCACCGCGCCCAGGGCGATCAGGGCATCATACTTGCCCGACCCGGCCATCTTCTTCAGGGCCAGCGGCAATTCCAGCGCGCCCGGCACGGTGACGATGACGATATCCTTCTCGCTCACCCCGGCCTTGAGCAGCGCCGCTGTGGCGGCCGACAGCAGGCCGTCGCAGATGTCCTTGTTCCAGTGCGTGGTGGCGATGCCGATCCTGAGCCCGGCGCCGTCCAGGCTGGCCTCGATCTCGGCGATGTTGTCGGTACGCTGCCCCATCTCAATTCCTCTCGTAATAACCGGTCACTTCGAGACCGAAGCCATCCATGGCTGGCATCTTGCGCGGCGTGGCCAGGAGACGCATCTTGCCGACCCCGAGGTCGCGCAGTATCTGGGCCCCGGTGCCGTAGTTGCGCAGATCGAACTTGCGGGCGGGTTGCGGCACCTCCGAGGGCAGCGCGCGTGCGGCCAGTTCGTCGGCCGACTCCGGCCGATGCAGCAGGACGATGGCGCCCTTGCCCGCTTCGGCGATGATCTTCAGCGCCTTCGGCACCGAATAGGCATGCCCGGCCGCGCCGGCATCGAGGACGTCGATCAGCGACACCGGTTCATGCACCCGCACCAGGGTCTCGCTGTCCGGGCCGATCTCGCCCCGGGTCAAGGCCAG
>JBAZLW010000211.1:0-5140 GCA_041650095.1 Hydrogenophilaceae bacterium
GGTAATCGGCCCGAAGCGAGATATTTTCCTTGAGCGCGTAGGTGCCATGCAGACCCAATGCGGTCAACGTGGACTTGACCTCCGGCAGATCGGTATTGTCTGGATACTGCATTTTCCCGACAAATTTGGCATAGACCAGATCTGCGCCGACATCGAGCTTGTTCGGGATCGCCTTCCAGTTGAAATTCAGGCCGACCGTATTGGTCCTGTTTTCGTCTTCTTCCAGCCACAGGGGAACCGGGTCGAACGTGTCCCTGCCGGTCTGGCTGGATTTCAGCCGGTCATAGGTGTAGTAGGCCGAGGCCGACATCCGTTCGTTGATGGTATAGGTCAGGCTGGGGGTGGCGGTGAAGCCGCTGGCTTCGGTCAGACCCAGAACCATATCCTTGTAGTCGTCCCGGTAGTAATCGATGCCAAGCCCGAGACTCAGGTTTTCCCGTGCCTCGTAGGAGACATCGAAGCCGGCCTTGTTGCGCGTGCGGTCCGCCATCTCGAAGGCCTTCGACAACGGGTTTTCATTGGCCTGATAGGCCGTCGGATCATAGGCCGAGGCATCGCGGTTCGCGTGCGATGCCTTGAGGCTGACATCGACGCCCGTGGTCGGCTGGAACTTCAGCTTGGCCCAGATCGTCCGGTCTTCGGTCTGATCGGCCTGCTGATAGGTACGCTCCATCTTGTCGTTGTCGAATCCCCCGGAGATGTCCACACCGCCGGCCAGCTTGTAGCCTGCCTTGAGCCGGAGCAGATTCTGCGTGAAGCTGTAAGGCCGGTTATAGCGGGCCCCCGGAGCGACGGCCGAGTCCGTGACCAGGTAGTTGTATAGATTGACCGGCGTGTTGTTATCGCGATCGCTGTAGGTGTAGCTGCCATCCAGGCGCAGCCGGGGCAGCGGACGCGAGTTGATATCCACCCTGGCCAGCGTGGTGTTCACTTCGCCATCCAGATTGCTCGCCGGCAGCGGCGCGGCGGAGGCGGTGCCGTAGGGAAGGAAGCGCTGATCCTGGGTCATGCGGCCGCGCGCGAAGCTGGCGCCAAGCCGGGTGAGCGGGCTCAACTGGTAACCCAATTGGGCACTGAGCTGATGGAACTGGTTGTCCGGCGCTTCGGCTGTCCGTCCCGTGGCCGGCCCGACGCCGGTGTTGTCCCAGGTAACGGCCTCCCGATCATTGTTGAACAGGGAACCGTCATAGGCAAACCGGGCCTGCAGACGCTCGCCCTGGTAACCCAGCGCCACGCCGAAGTCGTCGGTCTGGTAATTGACCGGCACGGCGAGAATCTCGGGCACGGCGAAGCCGAAGGCCGCACCCATGTCACGAGTACCCTCCTTGGTCTCACGGCGGTAGTTGCCGGTGATCTCCCAACCCTTGGCCGGCACCATGGAAAACCTTATGCCCGTCCGGTCACGCTCGGTTTCGAGTGACGCCCTGGTCAGTTGCTTGCGGTAATTGGGTATCTGGTCGTACTCCAGCCCGATCGCGTATCTTCCCTGCCGGCCCCCTTCCACGCTCAGTCGGCGGGAGTCGAGCCCGAGGTTGACCAGCTCGCCGTTGAGATACGCCCCGTCGAGGCTGCCGCGATAGCTGACCACGCCATCGAGGTTGATAAAGGCGCCGCTATCGGCCTGGCCGGTATAGCGGCCGAAATGATAGGAATCATTGCTCTGGATGCCAATGCCGCCCTCTACCCAGCCGGTGGTCCCGCTGACATCGGGGCAGTCATCGCAGGCCTTGGCCTCGTCGGCATCGTCCCCGGCCTTGGCCGCGTAGGCCGCATCGGGCAGGATTTGCATCAACGCGGCCACCAGCAGTGCGTATTGCATTGGAATTTTGTTTGCGGACATTTGGTCTTCCTCGATCTCTATTCGGGAATTGCTGCCTGTTCGGTTTGCGTCACGGCATCAGCGCAGCTGCGTCACGCCGGAGGGGTGATTGGACCCATGCACGGCAGAGTGACAGTTGAGACAGCCCTTGACCCCCAGGAACATGCTGTTGGGCAGCTTGGACCCGTCGTAGGCCACCGTCGGATGAGCCGCCAACGGAGAATGGCATTCCTGGCACAACTGGGGCGGCCTCTTCTTCAGCAAGGCCGCCTGGTTGGAGCCGTGCGGCGAATGGCAGAGGCTGCAGTCTTCCGCCGCCGGGGCATGTTCCCATAGGAAAGGACCGCGCTTTTCGGCATGGCAGGAAGTGCACTTTTCCCTGCTGCTGGCCTTCACCATCAGGCCGGAACCGTTCTCGCCGTGCACGTTATGGCATTCGCTGCAGGCCATCTTGCCTTCCCGTACCGGGTGATGCGAGGCCTGCTGGAACTTGGCCTTTTCGTTGGCATGGCAGGTGAAACAGACGTCGGCCTGGGCCTGGCGAACCAGGACCGGGTCCTTGGCCACGTGTATCTTGTGGCAGGAGGCACAGGCGACGTCATTGAATTCGTGGCTGCCGCCCTTCCATTGGATGCGCTGGTGGTTTTGGTGACAGGACAGGCATTTCTCGTTCTGGTCCTTGGCCGGGGTCCAGACGTTCTTGCCGAAATTGATGATGTTGCCGTTGCGCTTCTCGGTCTTCTTGGCCTTGGCGTGGGCATTGCCCGGTCCGTGGCAACTCTCGCACTGGGCATTGTCGTGCCCGAACGGGCTGCGCGGATCCGCCTTCACCGCATGCTTGGTCTTGAACAGCGGCAATATCGGGTACTCATTTTCTTCGTCATGACAACCCAGGCAGGTATTCGCGCCGTCCTTGCTCATCTTGCCCTGCCGGATCATATCGACTGCCGCTGCCTTGTCCTCCAGGCTCTTGCCGACAAAGGACAACCTGGCCTTGGGCGCGTCGTCCGTGTCCGCTCCCTTCTCTGCGGCGCGGAGTGGCGAAGTCAAGGCCAGCCCGAGGAGCAAGGCGAGCCATCCGGCCCGCTTCAGTGCAATTCTTCCTAGCATGTTCATTTGTCCCTATCTGGTCGCTTCTAAGGAGCCGGTTTCTGCCGCCGGCCAGTTCACAAACGTAGAAGCACATCATCAAGCACCCTGCATCGCTGCGGGGTGCCCGTACAAACAGAAATGGAGGACCATCGCTGGCCCTCCGTATTCCTTACCCTGCTGGATCAGGGATTGTTGATTGAGTTGGCAAGCCCACTATGCACCTTCTTCACGGCATAGATCTGGCCCGGGCCGTGGCATTCGTTGCAGTTCTCGACCAGTGCGCCGGCCAGGAAGTTGGCCTGCGTCGCCGCCACGGTCGTTCCGCTACCCGGGACGATCGGCGAGGGCGTTCCGTACATGCCACCGGTGTTGACGACGGTCTGGTTGGAGACATGCTCGCGTGCCTGGACCGTATCATGGCAGGCGGTGCAACTGGCTGCCTTGGGCGAGATGACCTTCCACTTGCCCGGATCCGTGCTCACGCTCCCGGTGAACGGATCGGTATCCTTCTTGCTGATGACCGCTCCGAACGGACCCAGGTCATTCTCGAACGAGCCCAGGCCGGTGACCGCATCGGTCACGTGGCAGGTGGTGCAGTCCGACAGGATGCCGGGGTAGACCACTTCCTTGGTGTAATTCTCGACATCACTGGCAAAGGGCGTTGTGCCATCCGAGACCAGCGTGCCGTCCTTGTTCCACGGCCCCGAAACCTTGTTGCCGTGGGTGAACGGGAAGGCCCGCCTGGCGCCGCCGTGGATGCCGTGGATCATGCGCTTGGCCTGGTAGGACTCGTTGTAGCCACTGCCATCCGCCATGACGGTCGAGGACATCTTGTTGGCGTCATGACACATCACGCAGGCAATCACCGAGTTGCGCGCACCGCTGTGGAAGGCGGTGGACAGGGTGTTGGAACCCGACGTGGTGCCCAGGGTGCCGTGGCACTTGTTGCAGTAGGCATCGGAGACGACCGTACGCCGTGGCGACAACGTGCCGGAGAGGGCGACATCCATGTAGGTATTCTGCTGGGACACGTTGATATATACCGTCGGGGATACAGCCACACGCGAAACCACATCCAGCTGCGCTTCTTTCACCTGACCGACCGAGATCACCCGCGCGGTGCCTTGCGCCACGGCAGTGGCCGTATCGTTGGGAACAGGAATATTCACCGTGTAATGGTTGCTGCCATCCCTGGTCCCGGTATAACCCGACACGCTGGTGCCACCACTATTGGACCAATCGGTCGCACCGCTGGGGTTGGCACCAACCAGGTTCTTGTAGGCCAGGTACAACTTCAGGCTACCGAACCTGTTGATGCTGGTTTTACTGCTGTCACAAGCAGGCAAGCCGTTGGCCCCGGTGGCACCGGTGCAATCGGCATTGAGGTCGTAAGCCACGTTGTTGTTGGTCGGGTCGCTCACGTAGTAGGCCACCGTTACTGTGCGTCCCGTGTGGTCCGTCGTGTCGTTAAACGTCGCGCTCACGATATTGACCTTGTACTTCGCAGCGTTTTCCTCGTTCTGGTTCCAGTGCACCTGTTCCGCGCTCCATTGCCCGGTCGTGTGGCAGCTGGCGCAATCGGCATTGGTCATGGCTGCCGCATTAGCCTTCGGGGGACTCAGCGACGCGGCGAGTGTGTCGTGGCGTGTCGTCCAGTCGGAAAGTTTCAACTTGGTCAGCGTCGTTGCATCGTCCGCGCTGTGGCAGGTCATGCAGGCCTCCCGGCTGGGATGGCTCTTCCAGTTGTCGCCCTGCGGGGTCGCTGCGGACGCGGTGTGGCACTTGTTGCAGTTGCGCAGATCCTGAGGGAAGCCGACTTCATCGTAGTCGTGGTGACTGGCGCCATAGCCCCAGATTTCCAGGGCATTGGCGCCCAGGATGCGGCCGGCATGGATCTTATGGACCATGGTGGCCATGGTCAGGACGTTGCCGCTGTTGGCATCGGTGGAGCCAGGGTTGTGGCACATCACGCAATACTGGACATCGACCCGGCCGCCGCCGTGCAGGGCGAGCTGGTTGTGGCAGGTATTGCAATTGTCGACGTTCGCCATGACGCGGGTTTCCGTGGCCGGATTGGTCAGGGCGACCGACTCGTAACAGCCGTCCACGTTGGTGCAACCCGTGGTGTAGGGAACGAACTTGAAGTCGTAGTAGGGATTGACCTTTACCGTTGCACCGGCCGCATTGGTGTAGCTCAACTGCAGGGCAACGCGGTGGGTACGGCTGGGC
>JBAZLW010000212.1:0-4974 GCA_041650095.1 Hydrogenophilaceae bacterium
ACCTGGGGTCGCAGGCGAGCGATCACCCAACTGGCGAGCGGCCGCCCGGCCAGTTCGACCAGACCCTTGTCGCGTTTGTCCATGCGCCGGCCCCGGCCGCCGGCCAGGACGATGGCGGTCACGTTACGGTCAGGACTCCTCACGCCGGATCAATGCGTAATAACGGCTGCGGTCGCGCGGGCGGAAGCCGGCCCAGACGGTCGCTACCGGCCAGTCCCGGGCGGCGAAGTCCGCGCGGGTGCCGGTGACCAGCCACCAGGCGCACTCGCCCTCGGCACGGTAACGGCCGGCCAGATGCAGGCGCAGCATGGTGGTCATGGCCGGGTCGACGTCGGCGCGCAGGCAGGCGTCGGCCGGCAGGTGGGCCGCCATGGCGCGGATTTGCGGCCGATAGCCCCAGCCGGACTCCGCCCAGGGCAGGAACAGGACGATCAGCAAGAACCAGGTCAGGGCCATGCCGGTGGCCCAGACCAGGACCGGGCGGGCCTTGGCGCGGGGAAACAGCGGGATGGCGACCAGCCAGAACAGGGTGGCCGCCGCCGCCAGCGCGACTGTGGCCGGGGCGGCCTGGCCGCCCGGGAAATCGGGCACCAGGCGGGCCATGCGGGCGGCCAACCGGACCGGCCAGCCCCACTCGATGGCGGCGAAATAGACCCAAAAGGCCAGGGCGAAGAACAGGAAGCAGAGCACGCCGAACCAGTAGAAGGCCTGGGCGCCGCCGCGTTTCAGGTTGGCGACGCCGTGTGCGGCGAGCAGGGCGAGTGGCACCAGGGCCGGCAGAACACTGCTGCCGCCGGAGATGGATGGCCAAAGGCCCAGCAACAGGGTGACCGGGGCGGCGGCCAGGACCGGATGCAACTCCGGTACCCGGGCCAGGCGCCGGTGCTCGTGCCAGAGCGCCCACAAGGCCAGCGGCCAGACCGGCCAGGCGAACCAGGACAGGTTGTTGAGCAGCGAGGCCGGCGAACGGTTGGGCGCGAGCGCGGCGAGGGATTGCTGCCACCACAGCGCCAGGGCGCCGTCGCCCTGGATCAGCAGCAGGCCCAGCCAGGCCGTCAGCAGCCAGGCCAGGCCGGCCAGCCCGCGCTGAACCGCCTGGCGGTAGATGCGCTCGCGCCAGGCGCGCGACAGCATGGGCAGCAGGACGATCAGCAGGGCCGCCGCCAGGTCGGGCAGTCCGCGGTTCAGGGTCAGGGCGAAGGTGGCGGACGCGATCACGAAGGCGCCGGCGCTGGCGCGCGTCCTGGCCAGGGCGATGCCGTACAGGAGCATGGCGTAGCCGGCCAGCAATGCGGTCTCCGGCAACTGGGCGTGCGCCCGCAGCATCAGGCCGAAGCAGCCGAGCAGGGCCAGCGCCGCCGCGGCGCCGTAACCGGGACCGTACAGGGCGCGAGCGGTCAGGCCGGTAAAGCCCAGCGCGGCCAAAGTCAGCGCGCCGCTGGCCAGGCGGGCGCCGTCCTGAACATCCAGCCAGGGCTGGCTCAGCCAGGCGGTCAGGCCGGCCAACAAGGTATGCAGTGGGAACGGGGCCCCAGCCGGGATCAGGTCGCCGGACGCCAGCCAGTCCAGCAGCGGCGTCAGGGCCAGGGCCTCATCCTGGTTCCAGGCGTCGCGCCCAGTCAGGCCGACGAAGCACCATGCCGTCAGGAAGACGGCCAGCCAGAACTGTTGAGTACGGCTTAGCGGTTGCATGGTAGAGCCTACCTTATTCGGGAACAGGCCATGCGTTGCAGTCAGGAACGGATGAATGCAAGGCGCGTCGCGCCGAGAATGGTCATTCCATTCGCCAGCGGCGCAACGCTGCAGGCGCCGTTCCTGGCTGCAACCTGTAGGGGCAAGGCAATACGGGCGCATCGCGGCGTTGCGGCTCGTCGTCGTGGAATGACCACTGTCTCCTCGCCACGTCTTGCGCTGCATCCCGTATTGTCTTGCCGCATGGTCTGTTCCCGAATGAGGTAGGCTCCGAATTCAAACAAAAAAAGGCAGCATGACGCTGCCTTTTTTGGCGAACCTGGCGAAGCTTACTTCTTCAGGCCGTACTTCTGACGGAACTTCTCGACCCGGCCGGCGGTGTCGACGATCTTCTGCTTGCCGGTGTAGAAGGGGTGGCACTCGGCGCAGACTTCCACGTGCAGATCCTTGCCCATGGTGGAGCGGGTCTTGAAGGTGTGGCCGCAACCACAGGTCACGTTGATTTCAGTGTAATTGGGGTGAATGCCGGTTTTCATGGCGCACTCGATTCGAAACAAGCCGGAAAGGGCGCGAATTATCCACAAAAAACGTTTCCGGGGCAAGTGCTTATCGATCAGGTCGGGTCAGGTGCTCCAGCCGGGCCAGCCAGGCCAGTGCGTCAGAGCGGTTCTCGCCGCACATTTCCGGGGCCGGCTTGAGCCCGGCGCAGAAGGCCGGCCGTTCCGGGCGGCCGAATACGGCGCAGCGCTTGTCCGCCGTCAATTGCGCGCAACGGACCCCGGCTGGCTTGCCTTCGGCCATGCCGGGCAGCGGGCTGGTGATCGAGGGCGCGATGCAGCAGGCGCCGCAGCCGCTTCTGCACTCAGTCATGGCGCAAGGCCTCCACTGGGGTGAGACGCGAGGCCTTGCGGGCCGGGTACCAGCCGAAGAAGATGCCCACCGCCGAGGCGGAGACCACCGCCAGCAGCACGGCCTGGGCCTGGAACACCACTGGCCAGTCCAGCAGGCGCTGCACCAGCAGTCCGCCGCCGAGACCGAGGCCGACCCCGACCAGGCCGCCGAGCACACTCAGGGTCACCGCCTCGACCATGAACTGGGTCAGGATGTCGCCTCGGCGCGCGCCCACGGCCAGGCGGATGCCGATCTCGCGGGTACGTTCGGTGACCGACACCAGCATGATGTTCATGATGCCGATGCCGCCGACGATCAGAGACACCGAGGCGATGGCGGCGAGCAGGGCGGACAGGGCGCCGGAGGAGGCTTGCTCGGCCTCGACGATCTCGGACAGGTTGCGGATGTTGAAGTCGTCGTCCTGGCCCGGCTGGATCCGGTGTTTCTGGCGCAGCAGGGCCTGCACCTGCGCCTCGGAGGCCTGCATGTCGCTGCCGTCGGCCATCTTCACGGTGATGTGGCCGACGCTGTCCGGCCGGCCCTGGGCCGAGCCCAGGATGCGGCCGCGCGCGGTGCCGAGCGGGATCAGGACGATGTCGTCCTGATCCTGGCCCATGACGTTCTGGCCCTTGCTGGCGAGCAGGCCGACGATGGTCAGGGGCACGCCCTTCACCCGGACGGTCTGGCCGGTCGGGTCGGTGCCGCCGAACAGCATCTGGGCCACGGTCTCGCCGACCAGGGCGACCTTGGCCTTGCCGCGCAGGTCGTTGTCGTCGAATTTGCGGCCGCTGGCGATGACCCAGTCGCGGGAGACCAGGTAGTCGCCGTCGACGCCGTAGAGCTGGGTCGCCCAGTTGAGGTTGCCGTAGACCACCTGGCCGCTGCCGCGCAGGGCCGGCGCAGCCGCCACGACCCCCGGTATTTCCTGCCGGATGGCGCGGGCATCGGCCTCGGTCAGGCTGTTGCGGCTGGCGCCGCCGAGGCGGACGCCGCTGCTGGTGACGGTGCCGGGCAGGACCAGGATCAGGTTGGTGCCCAGGCTCTTCATCTGCTCGGCGACCTGCCGGCGCGCGCCCTCGCCGACCGCCAGCATGGTGATCACCGCGGCGATGCCGATGACGATGCCGAGCGTGGTCAGGGCGCTGCGCATCCGGTTGGCGCGCAGCGAGCGCAGGGCGCCGCGCAGGGTGTCGAGGTGGTTCATCGCGTCACCCCGCCTGCCTCGGCCTCAAGCAGGGCGGCGGCCGAGTGGCGTCCCGCTACCGGGTGGTCCTCGACCAGGCGGCCGTCGCGGAACAGCAGGATGCGCCGGGCGAACTGGGCGATGTCCGGTTCATGGGTAACCAGGACCAGGGTCATGCCCTGCTCGTTGAGGGACTGGAACAGGGCCATCAACTCCAGGCTGGTGCGGGTGTCGAGCGCGCCGGTCGGTTCGTCGGCCAGGATAAGCGCCGGCGCGTTGACCAGGGAACGGGCGATCGCCACTCGTTGCTGCTGGCCGCCGGAGAGCTGGCTGGGCAGGTGATGGGCGCGCTCGGCCAGACCGACCAGGGCCAGCTTCTCCATGGCGCGCCGGTGTCGTTCGTGGGCGTGCACCCCGGCATAGATCAAGGGCAGTTCGACATTCTCCAGGGCGGCGGCGCGCGGCAGCAGGTTGAAGCTCTGGAACACGAAGCCGAGCGCGCGATTGCGCACCGCCGAGAGCTGGTCTGGATCGAGCCGGGAGACGTCCTCGCCGTCGAGCAGATAATGGCCCGAATCGGGCCGGTCCAGGCAGCCGAGCAGGTTCATGAAGGTCGATTTGCCCGAGCCCGAGGGGCCCATCACGGCGACGAACTCGCCCTTGGCGATGGTCAGGCTGACGCCGCGCAGGGCCGGCACCTCGACCTCGCCGACGTGGTAGGTGCGGGCGAGGTCGACGACCTCGATCAGCGGGCAGTTGTCGGCCATCGCTGGAACTGTCAGTGGCCCATGCCGAGCGGCCGCGACTGGCGTTTGCCGCCGCCGGCCTCCCCGGTGCCCAGGATGACCTCGGTGCCTTCGGCCACCTCGCCCTTGATGATCTCGGTCGACATGCCGTCGCTGACGCCCAGGCGCAACGGGGCCGGCACCGGCTGGCCGTCGACGAGCCGCCAGACCCGGCCCGGGATGCCCGGCCCGGCCTCGCGGGCCCGGATGTCGGTCTTGACCGGGCTGCCGCCGTTCTGGGTCGGCCGGAAGCGCAGGGCCTCGTTGGCCACCTTGAGGACATCCTGGCGTTCCTCGGTGAGCAGGCTGGCGTTGGCAGTCATGCCCGGTAGCAGCTTCTGTTCGGCGTTGTCGACCGTGGCCATGACGCTGTAGGTCACCACGTTGTTGGCGCTTTGGGGCGCCTTGCGGATCTGGCTGACC
>JBAZLW010000213.1:0-4967 GCA_041650095.1 Hydrogenophilaceae bacterium
AACCGGGTCGATCTGGAGCCATTCACCGAGGCCGAGATCAAGCGTTTCATCGCCCACGCCGAGCGCGTCGGGCGCCAGGGTTTCGACGCGGACGCCAAGCGCCTGCGCGAACTCAACCGGGAACTGGTAAAGCGGGCCATCAAGGTCGAACGTTTCGTGCGTGTCGCCTGTCCGGCGCGCGGCACCACCCTGGCCTCGGGTCGCCTGGACCGCTGGGCCAGCGTCATGTTCAACCTGCTCGGCAAGGCCGTGCCCGGCATAGTGCCGGTGGCCAAGGGCTATGACCTGCTGAAACGGTTCCTGCTGGCGCTGGTCAAGGCACGCACCGACGCGCGCATCCTGCCCGGTCTGGAGGCGATGATGCCGGACTCGCCGCTGGTGGGCCTGCTCAATACCCCGGACGTCAGGATCGAATACCCCCTGCATGTACTGGTCGGCGATTTCCAGGGCGACGGCCTGCTGCCCTGGCTCGGCGACTGTCTGTCCGAGGTGTTCTACGGCAGCGAGACCGACCTGGTGGTCAACACGCCCTCCATGAGTGGCGGCGCGCTGCGGGTCCAGGGGATCCGCCAGAAACCGGTCAGCGGTCCGGAGGTGACCCACTTCAGCTATTTCGAGCGCGACGAGAGCGCGCTTGCCCTGCTGGATGCGCTCGAGGGAGACGACAGCCGGTTCCAGCTGCTTGAGGGGCCGGCCAGGGCCGAGATCAGCCGGGGTGGCAAGGCGCCCAAGCTCAAGGACGACGCCCCCATCGTCTTCCTGTTGCCCGGTATCATGGGCAGCCACATTCAACTGGGTACGAACCGGATCTGGTTCGAGCCGTTCAGCATGTGTTCGGGCGAGATGGCCAGGCTGCGGGTGGACGCCCTGGGCGTCAGCCCGGACGGCTGGATGGACCGCAACTACGAGATGCTGGCGCGCCATCTGGCCGACAGCCATGAGGTGCGCCCCTTCGCCTACGACTGGCGCCTGTCGATCGCCGACGCGGCCCAGCGTTTCGGCCGGGAACTCGATCAGGCCATGAACGACGCCCAGGCGCGCGGCCAGTCGCTGCGCATTGTCGCCCACTCCATGGGCGGCCTGGTCGCCCGGCTGGCCCTGAAGGGCCGCTGGGACCGGTTCAAGGCCATCCCCGGCAGCCGCCTGCTGCAGCTGGGCACGCCCAACCAGGGCTCCCATTCCATCGCCGCCGTGCTCATGGCGCGCGACGACTTCGTCCAGACCATCGAGCGCTGGTTCGACTGGAAACACGACCTGCGCGATTTCCTGGAGATCGTGCGTGATTTCCCGGGGGTGCTGGAACTGCTGCCGTGGCCGGGCGACAACGGCCGGGCGCTCGACGGCATCGATTACTTCGACGCCGACACCTGGGCGTCCTGGTACGCCGAGGACCAGGATTCGAACAAGGGCAAATCCTGGCTGCCGCCCCGAACGGAGCCGTTGCAGGCCGCCCGCGCCGCCATCCATGAATTGCACGGCGCCGGCCTGGACCCGGAATGCACCCTCTATGTCGCCGGCCATGCGCCCACGCCCATCGCCGTGCGCGTCGAGGGCGGCCAGGTCGAGATCGGCTGGATTGACGACGGCGACGGCCGGGTGCCCTGGCAGACCGGCATCCCGCCCGGCGTAGCGGTCTGGTACGCCGAGGCCGCGCACGGTGATCTGGCCAACCACGAAAAGGCCTTCGAGGCCTATCGGGAACTCATCGAGACCGGCGACACCCGCCAGCTCGAACGCGTCCCGGCCGGGGCGCGTGGAGAGTCGGCGCCGGTCTTCCGGCCGCGCGGTCTGACTTCGAACGCGCTCTATCCCAGCGTCGACGAAGTCCTTGCCGCCGCCACCGGCGGCGCCCGTCCGGGCCGTCGTGTGGCATCCCAGGCGGAACCGCCGGCCATCCTGGAAGTGGTCCACGGCAGCCTGGCCGGGGCCGGGTCGCCGGTGCTGATCGGCGCCTACGCCCACGACAGCCTGCGCGGCAGCGCCAAGTTTCTCGACGGTCATCTGGGCGGCCAGCTGGAGCGCTCCTGCAAGCTCGGCCGCTATCCCTGCCAACCGGACGACGCCATGGTATTCCTGAATCCGGAACCGGGCGGCAAGCCCGGCGGCGCCATCGTCGTCGGCCTGGGACCGATCGGCGACCTGATGCCAGGCGGGCTTACCCAGGCACTGACCAACGGTCTGCTCGAATATGTGCGCAGCCAGTGCCAACGCAGCGATGAGCCCGATGCGGGCAAACTGGAGGTTGCCTCACTGCTGGTCGGCACCGGATTCACCGGCCTGACCGTCGAGGTTGGCGCGCGTTGCCTGCTGCATGCCCTGCGGCGCGCCAACCAGGCCTTGCAACAGGCCGGCATGCGATCCCGCATCGCCAGATTGGTCCTGTTCGAGGAGGTCGAGGAGCGCGCCATCGCTGCCGTGCAGGTACTGCGCGACCTGGTCTGCGATCCGCAATTCGTCGCTGTCGCACGCTTCGACGGCCATCTGCGCACGGGGGACGGCGGCTACCGTGGTCGCAGCGTCGCCAGCGGCGGACAACCGGGGGCATATCGCGTCCATGTCGTCGCCGACGCAAACGGTGGCCTGCGCTTCACCGTCATCACCGACCGGGCGCGCAACGAGGTCGTCGCCGAGGCGGACCAGCGCCAGGCGGTGGACGGCCTGATGGCGTCGATTACCCGTGCCACCCAGGATCAGCCGGGCCTGTCACGCGCACTGTTCGAACTGCTGGTGCCCAACGGCATGAAAGAGGCCGTGGCCGAGGTACGCACCCTGATGATGTCGGTCGATCCCGAGGCCGCCACCTATCCCTGGGAATTGATGCGCGACAGCGACCGGCCCGGCGAGAAACCGCTGGCCACCCGCATCGAACTGGTACGCCAGCTCGCCTCGGGCCACGGTCGCGGCAAGGTGCCGGTCGTGACCGAGAAGCGCGTCTTCATCGTCGGAGACACCCAATCCGGCTTGATCGAACTGCCCGGCGCGCAGGCCGAGGCGAGGACCGTCGCCATAGCCTTCGCGGGCAAGGACTACGAGGTCAACGACCTCTATCGCGCCAACGCGCAGCAGGTGTTCGACGCCCTGTTTTACGGCCGCTATCGCTTCATGCACCTGGCCGGCCACGGCATCGTCAGGGACAAGGATGCCGGCCTCACCGGCATGGTCCTGGGCCCCGGGGCCTGCCTGACCTCGGCGCAGGTCGACAAACTCAGGCACGTGCCGGAATTCGTCTTCATCAACTGCTGCCACCTTGGCAACATGAGCCTGGACGTGCAGCCGCGCTGGGGCGAACTGGCCGCCAACCTCGCCACCCAGTTCATCGAGATGGGCTGCAAGGCCGTCATCGCCGCGGGCTGGGCGGTGGACGATCAGGCCGCCAACACCTACGCGCAGACCTTCTACGAGGCAATGCTCAAGGGCTCGCGTTTCGCCCAGGCCGTGCTCCGGGCACGCGTCGTCACCCAGGAGCGCCATCCCATGACCAACACCTGGGGCGCGTTCCAGGCCTATGGCGACGAGCGCTACCGCTTCCCCGATGTCGATGACGCGGATATGCAAGCGCCGGAGTATGTCCATCCCAGCCATCTGATCGCCGATCTGGACATGCTCAACGCCCGTCTGCAGGGCGCGACCGATGGGGAAAGGGAGTATTACGGCAAACTGCTTGCCGGCATGGAGACCGCCGCGCGCGGCCGCGAATTCCAGCATGCCGGGGTACTGGAGAAATTCGCCGCGGCCTGGGCGGAGATGGGCCGGATGGACCGGGCCATCACCCGATACCGGGCGGCCCTGGCGCAGGAGGACGCGGAATCCAGCCTGCATGGCCTGGAGCAGCTCGCCAACCTGGAGATACGCCATGGCGCCAAGCTGATCGAGTCGATCGAGGACAAAACACGGCAAGTCGGCGAGGCCTACATGGAGGCCGGCCGGGATCGGCTCGAACTGCTGCTGAAACTGGGCCGCACCGGAGAGCGGTTATCGCTGCTGGCTTCCTACTGGAAGCGCAAGGCCCAGACGCACACCGCCAGAGGCCGCAGGCAGGGCATCAAGGCCTGTCTGAGCGAGATGCAGCTGGCCTACTGGGAAGCGGCCGAGCTATCGCGCAAGCGGACCGGCGCCTGGGACTATTACCCGCTGCTCAATGCCCTGGGCGCAACCGTGCTGTCCGCCGCCTGGGGCGAGCGCGGTCCGCTCGACGCGCTCGCCGCCCGGCTGCCGGAGCTGTTGCAGGCCGCTGCCGAGGGCGGCCGTCGCCGTTTTGCCGAAGAGCGCGAATTCTTCCATGCCGTGGCCGAAGTCGAGGCCGATCGGATTGCCGCGCTTTTGGCCTGCTACCAGGATCGACCGAAGGCGTGCATCAGCGACCCGGGCGTGGTGAACGGACTGGTCGCCCGCTATGGCGACTTGTTGAACCGATTGGCCAGTGCGCGCGAGCAGGATTCGGTGATCAACCAGTTGAATTTCATCATCGCCATGCTGCCCTCTGACGCGCGCAGCCGGCCGGTGAAGCAGGGCTTGCGATTGCTGATCGAGGGCATCGAGAAAGGCCTGGTGGGTAAAGATTAGGCCTGGCCGGGCGCATCCGGTCCGGATTGACAATAAAACCAAGGAGGTAACCGCCATGACCATGGAGAACACCAGTCACGATCGTCTGGAACGCAGTCTGCGGGAGATCGACTGGGCGGCCCTGCGCCGGCCGGCCTACACTCCGTCTCCGGCCGCCTGGGAGGATCAGGTGCTCTATTTCCTGATGCTGGACCGGTTTTCCGACGGCCGCGAGCAGGGCTACCGCGACAACGATGGCAATCCCGTCCCGACCGGCACCACGCCGCCGTTCCGCTTTTCCGACGATGCCTATACGGCGGATCGGACGACCTGGGCCGAGGCGGGCGACGAATGGCTGGGCGGCACCCTGAAGGGCTTGGCGAGCAAGATCGGTTACCTCAAGCGCCAGGGCGTGACGGCACTGT
>JBAZLW010000214.1:0-4960 GCA_041650095.1 Hydrogenophilaceae bacterium
CTCGTCGGCACCGAAATACTCGTCGCCGATATTGCGGCCACCGACGATGGTGGCCTGGTTGTCGGCCGTGAACGATTTGTTGTGCATGCGCCGGTTCAGGCGCGGAAAGTCGGTCAGGTAGCCGAATACGGCCGGTCCGCGCACGGGAAAGGGGTTGAACAGGCGCACCTCGATGTTGGCATGGGCATCGAGGGCGGCCAGGATGGGGTCGAGGCCGGCGGCGTTGTTGTCGTCGAGCAGCAGGCGTACTCGCACTCCGCGCTCGGCAGCCTCGTGCAGGGCCTCGAACATCAGGGTGCCCGACATGTCCGGGTGCCAGATGTAGTACTGGACGTCGAGCGAGCGCTCGGCCGTGCGCGCGAGCAGGACGCGGGCGGCGAAGGCATTGCGCGCATCGAGCAGGGGGTGGATGCCGGACAGGCCGGGGTGGGCGGCGACCTGGGGCGCGATGGCCCGGCCGAGGCGGGTGTCGTCGGTGTCGGTCATGGCAAGCGAGATCGTACGGTCTTCCAGCGATGGCAGGCTGGCGCAGCCGCCCAGCCCGAAGGCCAGGAAAAGCGGGCCGAGTAGCAGTATGAAAACGCGTTGGATGGATCGGCTGGGCATGGTTCGGTCAGAGGCCGGTACGGCGCCAGACTACACCATCGGCCGGCCGCCCCGGAAGGCGTCGTACTTCCGAATCGGCCGGGGCAGTCAATGGGCAGGGTGTGACCGGCTCGGTATCGTACGGGACCTGTGGTGCCGAAGATGTCTCGGATTTTCGCGCCGCGAGACAGGGCGTTCTTCGGGAGCGGTACAATCGGCAGCCGCGACAGCCGACCAAACATCTGAACGGGGATCACCGAACGCGATGCTGCATTCAACCACCGGGCCCGGGGCCTGTTTCAAGCCGGAATTTCCGACCTCTCCGTTCGGGTCGCCTGCTCCTGCGGGGGCCGACTCAATAGTGCCGGCATGTCCCTGATCTACATCCTCGACCTCTGCGCCGTGTCCGTGTGCGCCGTCACCGCGACGCTTGAAGCCCGCCGCAGCGAGCTGGACCTGTTCGGTGTGGCGGTGATCGCCCTCATCGCCGGCATCGGCGGCGGCACCGTGCGCGACCTGCTGCTCGGCCGCCTGCCGGTGTACTGGATACACGACGCGACTTATGTCGCGGTAGGGCTGACGGCCGGGGTGCTGACCTTTTTCCTGGCCCGGCGCCTGCGCCTGCCGAAGAATTTCTTCCTGATCCCGGATGCCCTGGGCATGGCGCTGTTCACCGTGATCGGCACCAGCATCGCCCTCAAGCTGGGCACGCCCTGGCTGATCGCGGCCCTGATGGGAGTGGTCACGGCGGTGTTCGGCGGGGTGATCCGCGACATACTGTGCAACGAGGTGCCGCTGATCTTCCGCACCGACATCTACGCCACCGCCTCGCTGGCCGGTGCGCTGCTGCTGATCGGGCTGGATGCATCGGGCATCGGTCACAACGCCGCGGTGCTGCTGGCCATGCTGGGCACCGTGGCGGTCCGGCTGGCGGCGATCCGCTGGCACATCCACCTGCCGCGCCTGCGCGACGAGGCTTGAGCGGCCGCGTTTTCCCTGCGTCCCGGCGGTTCGGTGCTACCCTGACTCGTCTCCCCTTCGCGGGCGACGCCCCTGAGCGCCCTTTGGCCCGCATGCCTCTTCCCCGGACGAGTAGTGCCTGTTGAACGGTCTTTCCGTTGCACCACCGTAGTCCTTCCCGCTGCGAGGCGTCCATGCAAGGCTGTCTTGATCCGCCCGTGGCGATGGTCGCCGATCCCGAGTCCGGCGGCGACAACGCGCTCTGGCTGCAATGCTGGCGCGACCGCGAGACCGCTTTCCACCAGACGGCGCCGAACCCGCTCCTGCTGCGTTTCTGGCCCGGTCTGGGGCTGGCCGCGGGCAGCCGGATATTCGTTCCGCTCTGCGGCAAGAGCCTGGACATGCTCTGGCTGGCCGGGCAGGGATACGAGGTGGTCGGCGTCGAGTTGAGTCCCATCGCGGTTCGAGCCTTCTTCAAGGAACAGCGATTGCAACCGGTGCGGAGCCAGGTCGGTCCGTTCACCTTGTGGCGGGCCGGCCGCATCGGCATCCTGTGCGGGGATTATTTTGCCCTGACCGGTGCCGAGTTCGGCTGGATCGATGCCGTCTACGACCGCGCCGCCCTGACGGCCTTTCCGGAGGCGACCCGCCGCTTGTACGTGGCGCATCTGAAGGCCATCCTGCCGGTGGCCGCAAGGGTGTTCCTGCTCACCACCGAGGTGCCGGAAACGGACGAGGCGCCGGCCCAGATGCTGGCGACGGATGCGGAGATCGTCACGCTCTACGCGGCGGCCTTCGAGATCGAGTTGGCGCATGTCGAGCAGGCCCTGGAGGTCGATCCGGCCGGTCAGGACGGCCAGCCGGCACCGGTGGTGCGCAAGGTCTACCGGCTCACGCCCAGGACGGCGTAGATCGGGTTTCGCCTGCCGCGCGGTGCAGGCACCAAGACAGGCCGCGCCATTCCCAGGGCCGAAACCCTTTGCTTCCATGTCGGCTTATACGACGCTGCAACCTTTGCAGCGGATCCTTTTGCCGTCGGCGCCGCGAAGCAGGTGGGGCCGGAAAACCTGCCATATCCTCGGCCATTAGATACTTCGCCGGTGCGTGCGCGGCACATCCGATGAAGCGGCAGTCAGACACCCGATGCACGCAGTGCCGGACCAGATCGTTCCTGGGCTCGATCGTTCGCTTGCGTCCATGACATGTCCCTGGTCTACCTCCTCGATCTATGTGCCGTTTCAGTGTGCGCCATCACCGCCGACATCGGCGGCGGCACAGTGCGCGACGTCCTGCTTGGGCGCCTGCGCCTGCCGAAGAACTTCTTCCTGATCCCGGATGACCTGGGCATGGCGCTGTTCACCGTGATCGGCACCCGCATCGCGTTCAACCTGGAGGTGCCCTGGCTGATCGGGCTGGATGCGTCGGGCCACGGCCACAGCGCGGCAGTGTGGTTGGCCATGCTGGGCGCCGTGGCGATCCGCCGGCATATCCATCTGCCGCGCCTGCGCGACGAGGGTTGACCGTTACAATCGGCTATGATGGCCAAGCGTTTTCTTGGTCTCTATTACAGGGCTGACGTATGTTTCCAGGATCCATGCCATGAGCACGACATTAGTTACCGGCGGCGCCGGCTTCTTGGGTTCACACCTGTGTGACAGGCTGATCGCGGACGGCGCGGAGGTGCTCTGCGTGGACAACTTCTTTACCGGTTCCCGGCAGAACGTCGCCCATCTGCTGGAGCATCCGAAATTCGAATTGCTGCGCCACGACGTCACCTTCCCGCTCTATGTCGAGGTGGGCCAGATCTATAACCTGGCTTGTCCGGCCAGCCCGATCCATTACCAGTTTGATCCCGTGCAGACGACCAAGACCAGCGTGCATGGGGCGATCAACATGCTGGGCCTGGCCAAGCGGGTCAAGGCGCGCATCTTCCAGGCCTCCACCAGTGAGGTGTACGGCGACCCCGAGGTGCACCCCCAGCCAGAGGCCTACTGGGGGCGGGTCAATCCGGTCGGGCCGCGAGCCTGCTACGACGAAGGCAAGCGCTGCGCGGAAACGCTGTTTTTCGATTACCACCGTCAGCACCATATGGACATCAAGGTCGTCCGCATCTTCAATACCTATGGACCCAGGATGCATCCGAACGACGGCCGGGTGGTGAGCAATTTCATCGTCCAGGCGCTGAGGGGCGATGACCTCGCCCTCTATGGCGACGGCAGCCAGACGCGGTCGTTCTGTTACGTCGACGACATGATCGAGGGCTTCGTGCGCATGATGGCGACCGAAGCCGGCTTCACGGGCCCGGTCAACATGGGCAACCCGGGCGAGTTCACGATCCTGGAACTGGCGGAAAAGGTGCTGCATCTGGTCGGCGGCAAGTCGAAAATCGTCTTCCAGCCGCTGCCTACCGACGATCCGCGCCAGCGCCAGCCGGACATCGGCCTGGCCAAGGCCAAATTGGGCTGGCAGCCCAGGGTCGCCCTCGAGGACGGCCTGCTGGAAACGATCGCCTATTTCCGGCGCACCCTGGCGCTTTAAGTTGGGGTGCGCCGGTAGACGGTTGCCGCGCCCTGGCGCGCCAGGGCGGCGGCGGATTCGGTCATGACCTCGTACAGCGTGCGGGTCAGTCGGTCGCGCAAGGGCGCCAGCAGCATCGGCATGTGCAGGGACTGGCTCAGCGCACGGGTTTCCTGGGCGTATAGCCGCATCAGGTCCTGGATCAGCCGCTCCAGTTCAGGACGCGGGTAGGCGGCCTGCAAGGCCGACCTCAGGTTCGGCGTCGTCTGTCCGCACTGCAGGATGCGATAGGCGGCCTGCAGCAGGCGCTCGATGCGCTGGCGGCGGATCGGCTCGATCTCGTCATGACGGATGATGATGCCGACCGGGATGCCGGCGACGTTCCTCAGGAAGGCCTGGTCGATCTCGTGCGTGGTGGCCAGCAGCTCGCGCACGGCCTCGGCGCCGGGTTGGCCGGCGGAGGCCAGGGCGGCGCCGGCGCGCCGGATCACCAGGCTGTCCTTGCGCACCTCCTTGGCGACGTTCTGGGCCAGGAAATGCTCCAGCCAGGACAAGGCCATGCGCACCGGCAGGCGGTCGTTCAGGCGTTGCGTGGTTTGCCGGCTGAACGCTCGCAGGATGGATCGGTTGCACGCGGCCAGTGCGTCGGCGCGATCCATTTTCCTGCCTATGCCTGGCGTCGCCGGCTCAGGCCCGGCCGGGTTCCGCCGGCTTGGCGGCACGGTGCAGACCGATCATGCCGGCCAGCAGCGGCTGCGCCTCGACGTCGCAGTAGCCCAGGCTGCGCAGGACTTCGGACAGTTCGTCGGAGGTGTAGAAGGCCTCGATCGCCTCGATGAAGTACTTGCGCGCGTTCATCGCCGCCGAGCCGCTGCCGTAGAGCAGTCCGGTGATCGGC